>DATLIL010000165.1:0-16886 GCA_035539475.1 Polyangiaceae bacterium | reverse complement strand
GCGGCAGGGTGCTCGGCGGGCCGTCGTCGACCTGGTTCTGCCGATAGACCACGAGACCAGCGACGATGGCGCCGGTGACCGCGGCGCCGCCCAGCACGGCCAGCACGGCTGCCAGCGTTCGGGAGCGGCGCCGGGGCGCAGGGGTTGGACCGTGCGGCGGCCACGGACCCGAGGACACCGCTGGCGACAAGACGATCGGCGGCGCCTGCTCGGTGCTGCCGCGCCCGATGTCGAGCGGAGAGGCGTCCTGAGTGGAACCCTTGCCGGGTGCGGGGGGGCCGTCGTCCGGCGGCAGCGTGGCGGGCACGTTGCTGCGACGCTGCTGCAGGTCGTCGCTCGTCCCCTGACTCACAGCCGGTCGCGTCTGGGGCCGGTCGAAGCCGTTGGAGGGTTGGTTCAGGCTGCTCAGCGGCACCGGCGACATCGCCGGGACGGGTGTGGCCGCCAGCCTGCCCGCGTGGCTGAGCTCGCCAGCGAATGGTGCCAGCGCCTGCCGCATGTCGTGCGCGCTCTCGTAACGCGCTTGTCGCTCGGGCGCGATCGCCCGCAGCACGACGTCGATCAGGGCGGACGGCAGCTCCGGCTCGAGCTCGCGCAGATTGCGAATGTCGCCAGCAACCACCTTGCCAATGATGGTCTGGGCGTCGTCGCCGTCGGCCGGGCGCGTGCCGGACAACATTTCGAACAGCATCACGCCGAGCGAGAAGAGATCGGCGCGGTGATCCACGTCCGCGGCGCTGTAGAGCTGCTCGGGAGCCATGTACTCCGGCGTCCCCATCATCGCGCCGGCTCGGGTCAGACCACGCTGGTACTCGTTCGAGGCCCGCAGCTTGGCGATGCCGAAGTCGATCAGCTTGAGCAGCGGTCCTCCGCTCGAAGGCGTGACGAAGACGTTGTCGGGCTTCAGGTCGCGGTGCACGACGCCGATGGCGTGCGCAGCCTCGAGCCCCGCCAGCGTTTGCAGTGCAAAATCGATGGCCTGATCGGGCCGAAGCTTGGCGCGGCGATCGAGCAGCTGCTGCAGCGACTCGCCGTTGAGCAGCTCCATCACCAGGTACGGCGTGCCATCCGGCGCCTGGTCCACGTCGGTGACTCGCGTCACGTGCGCGCTCTGGATGTTGGCCGACACGCGGGCTTCTTGCAGGAAGCGCTGAGCCAGCCCCGTGCGTTTGGCGAGCTCGGCGTGGAGGAACTTGAGGGCCACCGCCGTGCCCAGCATCTCGTGCCGGGCCTCGTACACGGTCCCCATGCCGCCATCACCGATCAGGCGTACGAGGCGGTACTTGCCGCTGATCAGGTCACCGGGGGAGGGTCTCATGACAGCTCTTCGTCTTGCTCGAGGGGCTCATCATCGCCCCCGGCCTTGCCATTGGACGTCGCTCTCGCCCGCTTCCTGGTTCGCGCGGCGGGCAAAGACGAACAACAGATCGCTCAAGCGATTGAGGTAAATGACGATTTCCGCGCCAGTGGAGCTGCCACGGTAGGCGCTGATCACGCGCCGCTCCGCGCGCCGGCACACGGTGCGGGCGTGGTGGAGGGACGCCGCGGCCTTCGAGCCCCCCGGCAAGATGAAATTGGAGAGCGCCGGGAGCAGCCCCTCACTTTCGTCGATGAAGGTCTCGAGCCGGGTCGCGTCCGAGCCGTCGATTCGCGCCAGGGTCAGGAGGTGCTCTTTCCCCGGTGCCGTGGCGAGCTCCGCGCCGAGGCGCAAGAGATCGTCCTGGATCGTGGCGAGCGCCGCGTCGACGTCGCGCGACAAGCCCTCTGCACGGGCCACACCGAGCGTGGCGTTGAGCTCGTCCACCGTGCCGTAGGCCTCGACACGCGCGTCGTCCTTGTCCAGCCGGGCGCCGCCAAAGAGGCCGGTCTGCCCTCGGTCGCCGGTGCGCGTGTAGATCTTCATGGGCGGGTGGACGGGAACATCACGAACAGTCGCTGGGAGCCTAGCTCGTTCAATCAGCGCTGAGTCCCAGAACTACGTAACCTTTTGTCAGATTTCGTCTTCAGGACCGGGGCGAAGGGCCACAAAACAGCTCGGCGCGACGCACGCTGTCGCGCGTCGCGCCGGTAAAAGGCGGACCAGCACCTGATCGGCCGCTACGCCGAGAAGATTTGCTGAATTTCGCCCTCCATGGCGGTGGGGGCGACCTTCTTCGCCAGCGCCAGCTCCTGAACGAGCAGGCTGCGAGCCTGGTCGAGCAGGCGGCGCTCACCGAAGGACAGGTCCTTGTCGAACTTCAGGCGGTACATGTCGCGGAGCACCTTGGCGATCTCCGTCGGCAGACCACTCTTCAACATCTCGGTGTAAGCGCGGAAGCGTCGGTTCCAGGGCTGCACGTCCACCGCCACTTCGGGCGCGCGCAGGATGTCCAGGATCTTCTGAGCTTCCTTCTTCTTCATGACGGGCCGCAAACCAACTCGCGCCGCGGCCTCCGTGGGCACCATCACCTTCAGGCCGGTGTCGCGGATCTTGATCACGTAGCAAGCGGTCTTCCTGCCGCCGAGCTCACGCTCCTCGATCTGCTCGACCTCGCCGACACCATGCGCCGGATGGACCGCCATCTCTCCGGCTTTGAATGAGTGACGTGGGCCCTCTACTGCTGGATTCAACATTGATTGCATTCCGCCTCCTAGGCTTCCTCAATCGCGCTCGCTCGTGCTCGCGAGCGCGGCTCTCCCTCGGCTGCCGCTGCGACGGTAGGACACCCCGTCGCTCGCTCCGGTAAAAACCACCCTCGATCTCGATACTTCCGTTTGGTTTGTCCTCACCCGCACAATCACACCGTTCCGCCTGGAGTTTCACCACGGATGACGGAATCGGTTGAACAGTGAACGGGCATGAAAGCTGCTGAAAAAAACGCAAGCTGAAGGGCCCTCTGCTGGCAAGCGCGGGAGGGCCGACATTGACTCGAATCAAGGACCGCCGCGATGCAGCACGGCGGATGTCGTAACATCGCGGGAGCTTTCGGGTCAATTGCCGTGCGTATCGAAACGGTGCAATCGAGGTGAACGAAATCACTGACGTTTCCACACAATGACTGGCCTCTCACCACAGCGCACCACTACTCAGCGTGACGTTTCAGGGGCGACGTCAGCGGGTTGCGGAAGGTCAAGGATTTCCCAAACATCGGCCATCACGGCAGCGTGCAGTCCGCGTACCAACGGATCCAACTCGAGCTCGGCTGACAAGGTGAGATATTGTGGGTGAGAACTCGCAGTCAGCCCTCGTGCGCGTTCGAATGCGAAGAGTTTTCCCGTGGGACTCGAGGCGAGCTCTTCGAAGGCGAGCCTCAGCGCCTCGGCGGCTGCCTCGCCGCCCGGCTCCCACTCGCCAGAGAGCGTCGCTGTGGCTCGTAGAAAGCCGTCTGCCGCGGGCTCCACGCTGATGGCGACCGCGAGCGAGGCCGCGAGCACACCACGTGCGCCACGTGCCCACTCGCCAGCGAAGGGACCCGGTGCGTAGAAGGTGAGCGCGCTGTCATCGTCCAGCTCCGGCAACGTCGACAGCGCGGCGCCACGCAGTGAGGGCACGGTCTTCCGCAGCTTGCCCATGGCGAAGCCGATCGGGATGCGCGAGAGCGTCAGATCACCGATCGAAACGCCGACGATGCGACCGTCCAGATCCACGAAGCCATGAGGGATTCCCTCGACCGTGCCGCTCGCGCGCACGATGCGCTGGTGGGGGCGCTCGATCACGGCGCGACCACCCAGGCGGTCCACGAAGCGGTCGAGCGCATCGTGTCCGCGTGGCTCGGGCAGGTCCGCCAGGTACAGCGTGCCCAGATCGAAGCCAGCCACCAGCGCGCTCGGTAGCGTTCTGAGATCGACGGCGGTGCCTCGAGCAAAGGCGTCGAGGCGTCGCGCGGGCAAGAGCTTGTGCACAGCCGCCTTGAGGTCCGCGTTCTCACTGATTTTTCTGGGCTGGCCGACGACCATCCAGCGCAGCCCCGCGGCGGGTACGAGCTCGTGCAGCGCGCCGAGGCTGAGCGGCGGAGCATCATGCCTGGGAGTGGACCCTGCGGCTGCGCGCTCTTGCGCAGACGAAGGTGAACAGGCAAGGGCCGTGAGCGTCAGCGCGAACGCGCAGCGCGCGTGGACGCTAGTCCTCGGTGTCGTCGCCACCACCGGTGATCGGGATGTGACGGCTGCTGTTCACGAGTTCTTTCAGCTCTTTGCCGACTTTGAAGAAGGGCAGACGCTTCGCGGGAACGGGCACGGGTTCACCCGTGCGTGGGTTGCGCCCCGCGTACGGCTTGTAGGGCCGCACGGTGAAGCTGCCATACCCGCGAATTTCAATGCCTTCCCCGCGCTGCAGCGCTTCGGTCATCGCCTGGAAGACGCAGTTGACGACCATCTCGGCTCGAGCCTTGGTGAGCTCGCCCCGTGCCGCGATGGCCTCGATGAGTTCGCTCTTCGTCATCCGGTCCCGACCTCCCTCAAAGGGAACCTCGGAGGGTTTGATCGTCTAGCCTAAGGTCTCAACTGTCAACGCATTTTCGAGAAGAGGGGTCGTAGCTCGATGTAGTCGACAAGCACACTCGGGGTGCTCCAGGTGAGTACCAGACTGGCCCCTTTGGAGACCTCGATCGGCTTCGAGGCCTGGGCTCGGCAGGGCTCGCTCGACGCTGGCGACAGGTCCACTCGGCTTCGTTTCGCGTTGGCGCCAGTTTCGAGTTCGGCGAGCGGCTGACCGGTTTGGTCCGCTAGCCACTGGATCACGAGCTCGTGAGGACCGGGGTCCCGAGGCGTGATCTCGAGTTTGACGGAGAGCGGCTCGGTGCCGGTCCGGACCACCCTGAGCCCGCGGCCGGCCGAGACGCAGGGGTAGGGGGCGAAGTCCGGATGGCCATACCCTCCCGAGACCGAGAGCAGGGGCCACTCGGCCTCGCTCTCGAAGCGCAGCGCCTCGGATCGCTCGGGGACGTAGCTCTCGACGATCGGCGTCGTCGGGCCCTGGCGACTCGCGTCGTAACGGTGACGAAAGGCAGGGGGTCGGCCGAAGCGCTCCCACAGCAGGGCATCGCGTGCGTCACCCCGGGCCCGCGCCACGAGCACACCGTGCCAGGGATCACGCTGGACCGGGTCGTGACCCAGGTTGAAGGCGTGGTCGCTCGAGACGAAAACGAGGCCGCGCTTCACGCCAGCCGTCGCCAGCGTCTCGGGCTCGAACATCGGACGGCCACCCTCGCGCTCGGCGAGCGCGCGATGTCCGTGCACGGCGTGCAGCGCGAAGCCGAGCAACATCGCTGCAGGCGCAAGAATCTGAAGCCGGAGCTCGAGCAACGCCAGCGCCAGCAGCGCGTGCTCGAGCGGCAAGACGTCGGCGTAGAGGCGGGCACCGCCCCCCGGATAACTGCCGTCGAAATAGAAGCCCGCGTAGGCGACGATCAGCGCCAGCGCTCCGAGCCCGAGCGGGAGCACACCCGGCGTGCGCCGGTACCTCACGAGCGCGAAGGGAACGAGCAACGACAGCGGCACGAAGTTGGCGATGTCGATGCCGTGCAGCGCCAGACGGCGCATGCTGTTCAGCGCGGCTTCGAGCGCGCCGTAGCCGTGTTGCAAGCGGGCTCGTACGAAGTCGCCGTGCTCGTAGAGGCAGCCGATGCCGTCGCCGAAACCCCAGCGAAAGCAGCCGGGAGGGCCATCTGCCAGGGCGTAGTAGCGGAGCTGCGTCGAGCTCCACCAATCGCCCGTCGCCGCGCGCTGGTGATAGAGGAGCAGCGCGATACCGGGGATCAGCGCCGGCAGGATCAGGAGCGCGCGCCGACCGTGGCGCAAGAGCGCAACCGCCGCGCAGACCACGAGCGCTACCGCGCCGCTCAGCGGGCGTGTCGCCGTCAGCCAGCCCAGGGCCAGGCCACACAGGAGCAGCGTGGGGCCGCCGCGCGCTGCCGCGGCCAGGCTCACGCTGAAGAGCAGCGCGGACAGCCCGTGCGACATCGTGTCGGCCGTGTGATAGCGGAGCGCGGCGCACAGAGCCGAGATCAGCGCTGCCAGCCGCGCGACGTCTTCTCTGCCGGTGAGCTCGCGACACAGCCAGTAAGTGGACAGGACCAGCAGCGCGGCGAGCAGCGGACCGACCAGCAGCGGAGCGTGCGCCAGGAAGCCGAGCGCCAGGAGCGCGGGGTAGCCCGGCGGAAAGATCACCGATAGTCGCTGGGCGTCGCCGGGAGCCGTGACGAGAAAGCGTCCCCGAAACGAGCTCGCCGGATCGGGCACCTCGAAGCTCAGCGCTCCGCCGGCCAGGTTGCGCGCCTCGAGCCAGTAGCTCGTGGCGTCGATGATGCGCGGCCCTCCGCGCAGGTAATGCACCACGTAGCCCGCCGAGAGCAGACCCGCGAGCAGGCACAGCACGCCGACGAGATGGCGCGCCCTCAGCGCTCTCTTCCCCAGCGCAAGCCAGCCGAGCGCAGCCGCCACAGCGACGTAGGCGGCGACGTCGTGAGGCAGGCCGAAGCTCAGGTAGGGCGAGCTCACGGCGGCTGAACGGCCCAGAGATGGTAGGTCGTGCGCTCGGTCGTGCTCGCTCCGAGCTCGAGCTCGAGCTCCGTGCCCGGCTGTGCCGGTACGTCGAGCGTTAGCTCCTGCCAGTTGTCGCCGCCCTGGGCCTGCAAGACACCCACGCGGCGGCCAGCAATCGAAACGGGAATGGACAGCGGTTCGCTCGGCGCCACGCGCGCTATCAGCCGGAAGGGGCGCTTCGGGTCAGTGGCGCGAAGCCTGAACGATTCGCTGACGCCGGGCGGTACGATGCGCCCCGCGTCCCACAGGTCCTTCTCCGCGTGCAGCGGATCGGGCAGGAGCTTCATCGTCACGTAGCCGATGGCGCCGGGCGAGAGGCGATAGTGCTGCTCTCGTTCGCTCACCAGATCGGCCACGTCGATGTCGTCCGCGATGCGCTCACCGGGGCGAAGCCGACTCGGCCAGCGGCTGCCGTCGAACGAGCTGTAGTCGGAGCGGTACACGACCTTGCTCATGCCGCCGCAGATCACGTTCCCGCGGACCGGCACCTGGGCCACCGTGCGCCCGAACCAGAGCGGAAGGTCACCCCACCACGAGGGATAGATCGCCATCAGCTCCGGTCGCTCCGCCGGCTCGAGGCGCTCGATCAGCTCGAGCCCCGCGCCGACGTGAGCGCGCGTCGCCTGAGCGAAGGGCAGGCCGCGAAAGCCGCCTAGCCCGATGATGTCGAGCGCCGGCACGTCGGAGGCGTACGGAATCGCGCCGGCATCACCGACCAGCACGCGGTTGGGCCTGCGCGGCAGGTCGTGGCCGATGAACAGCGCCGCGCGCACGTGCTGCTCGAGGATGTTGCGCGACGCGCGCCCGAAGAACCAGAGCTGCTCGCGAAAACGCGGGGCCTGAAAGTAGGCCAGCACGAGCGCGGCGGCGCTGCCCACCACGGCCGCGCCGATGCGCAGCGTGCGCCGCTCGGGCCGCCGCACGCCTGCCAGCAGGCCAGCGAGGCCGAGCGCCGCGCAGAGCAAGAGCCAGGCGAGCGCCGGCATGCTGTAGCGCTCGTTTTGCCAGCGCACCTGACCGTTGAACGCGACGATCAGCACCCACATCGTGGCGCTCGTCCAGAGCAGCACGGCGTAACGCCTGGTGGCCCGTTGGACCAGCGCCGCCGCCGCCAGCAGCCAGAGCAACCAGCCGAACCAGCCCGGATCCGCCAGGTGGTACTGCGTGACGCGGAGCACCTGGTACTTCACGTGGAACCACCACGCGTCCAGCACCTGCTCGGAGTTGAAGTACGGGTGGTGGAGCTCGAGCTTGACCAACGCACCGGCCGCCGTCGTTTCGCCGGTAAAGACACGGTTGGCGACGGCGTGGGCCAGGACCACGAATGCTCCCGGCAGGCCGGCGACGATCAGCACCTCGAGTGCGGTGCGCCGGCTGCGGCCGAGCAGACCGTAGGCAGCGGTGACGGCGAAGAGCCCGACCAGGACGGCGGACTCGGGCCGGGTCGCGACCAGCGCTGCACCCGTCAGACCGAGCTGCCAGGTGCGCGCGCGCAGCTCGGCGAAGCTCGAGGTCGTGGCGCGGCAGAGATCGTCCCAGAGCACGAACGCGAGCGCCCAGATGGCCAGGAATAGCGCGACTTCCATGCCGCTGAACAGGGTCCAGTCGAGCGCGCCGATGCCGAGCAGCGCGAACGGTGCCAGGTAGCTGGTCCACGTCGGTAGCTCGCGGAACAGGCGCCGGGAGAGCAGCAGCGTCGCGAACACGCAGATGCAGGCCACGACCGCCGCCCACTCCATCAGGCGCAGACCGTCGAAGCCGAGCGGAATGCCGAGCGCCAGCACGAAGGGATAGAGCAGGCTCGTGCCCCCGCTCGAATAGCCCGCCCCGCTCGACCACTCGAAGGGGTGCCCACGGGCGATGGAGCGCGCGAAGTCGAAGTGGATGAAGACGTCGTCGAGCGGTGCAGACCAGGAGCCGCTCTGCGCGATGTAGCGCGCGAAGGCGTCGTCACCCGCCCACTCTTGCGCGTACGAGAGCTGTAGCTTGAGCGAGGCGAAGAAGCGTGTCGCCACGTAGAGGGTGGCGATGCCGGCCACGAGGCCGTACAGCGCGGGCTCCAGCCACGCCGGGCATCGCTTCGACAGTTCCGTCCACAAGGGGCCGCGGCGGGAGGCCTCGTCCATGAGCGCGGGGCCGGTTTACTCCAGATTTCGGACGGCTGCACCGCGACCTGTTTGTGGCTTGCGAGGGCCGAGCGGCAGGGCTGTACTGGCGTCTCAGAGAGGGAGCCGAGGATGCGCTGGTTCGTGGAAATATCGACCATCGGCGACAGCGCCGCGCCCGCGCGACTCTGCGTCGACGCCGGGCAGTGGCAGTCGGCCTTCGAGGAGGCGCGGCGTCTGCTCAAGGACGCGGGACCGCTTTCCAAGTTCTCGATCGAGGTGCTGGACGACGGCTACCGCGCCGTGAACCCGGCGCAGCGGACCCGCTACGTGATCCGCCGCGCGCCCGAGGCCGCCGCGCTCACCGACGAGTCCAGCGTGCGGCCGAGCTCGATCCCTCCGCCGGGTGATTGGACGGACTCGGCCGCGGCGCGGCCGCTGCCCGAGAGCGCTGCTGCTCTCACCGTCCCGTCCGACACGGTGCCGCCGGCGCCGCCGGCGCCGAGCCAGCAGCAACCCCTGCCGCGTTCCGCGGTTGCCGAGCAGCCGGCAGCGGTTTCACTGGTGGCGGAGTCCTTGCCGTCCCCACTCGAGACCGCCGCTTCCTGGCTGATGCGCCGTCGTACCGAGCAAGCCACCGCCGACAGTCCGCTCGTTTACTGCGAGCTCGCTTACTCGGTCGCGCCCGGCGTGTCGCGCCAGGACGTGGAGCGCGTGCTCTTGCAGCGCTTTCGCGAGGTGTGCGCCGAGCTCGAAGGGCAACTCGTGCGCAAGTACGTTCAGCTCGCCATCTTCGATCACGACTTCGAGGAGCGACCGCTGCGCGCGCCGCTCGCGACGCTGGCCTGGAAGGACTGGCGCGGCGTGCCCGCCATCGGCTTTCCCGCTTTCGGCGAGGCCGCCCCGCTGCCGTCGAGTCAGCCCCCGCGCATTCCGGGCTGGGCCGGAACACCCAGCGAGCCGCCGAGCGCGCCGCTGCAAAGCCGCCCCGGCAGCTCGATCCCGCCTTCCTCGGACTCCGTGCGCGTAATCCGCTCCGTCCCCGTCCATGCTGCGTTGCCCGAGATCGAGTCGGGGCCCGAAGAGGCCTGAGTTTCTGGCACATCGTTTGCGTCTGATCTTCGGAAGTGATTCGCGTCGCTGCATTGCTCGTGGCTTTCGCGGCCTTGGTTCCGCCCGGTGCCGGTGCGCTCGCGGACGATCCACCAGAGCGGCTCGAGTGCGTCAGGTACTGGCCGGAGGTGCGCTACAACGGCGGCGGCTACGACCACTGGGTGCACCTGGAGAGCGCTTGCACCGTGCAGGCGCTGTGCAGCGTCGTCACCAACGTGAATCCGAACGCCACGACGGCGCTGGTGCAGCCCGGCGAGCACGCGGCGGTGCTGACCTGGCGCGCCTCACCCGCCCGCGAATTCAGCACGTGGGTGGAGTGCCTGCCGGCCGCCGTCACGGGTCGGTAGCGGGACAGGTCAGGGACGGGCAGCAACGATCAGCACGTTGTCGAACGGCGTGCCCTGCGCCGCCCCCGTGACCTGACAGACCAGACCGGCGCGCTCGAGTGACTGCACCAGCTCGTCTGCCGAGCGAAAGCAGAGCTTGCTGCGAGTGCGATGCCAGCCCGTGAGCGTGGCCACGTGCTCGAGCATGCGCGTCACCAGGCTGCGCGCGCCCGGTTTGCGATCGGCGTCACGGATGAGGAGGCGACCGCCGGGGCGCAGGCTCTGCGCCGCGCGTTCGAGCAGCGCGTCTTGCTCGGCCAGCGGCAGGTAGTGCAACACGTCGATGAACAGGATGGTGTCGGCGGGTTGCAGCTCGGCCAGCGCGAGGTCGACCACCCTGAACGAGGCGTCGCCCCGCCCGGCCAGTCGGGCCAGCGCGACCTTGCGGTCGTCCAGATCGAAGCCGGTCAGGCTCTTGATCCGTCCGAGCTCGAGCAGGCAGAGCCCGAGCTGGCCGCGCCCGGCGCCGGCGTCGACGGTGTCGCCGAGATCGAGCTCGAGGCCCACGACGCAGTCGAGCGCAGGGTCGTGGTGCAGCTTGCCGCGCACGTACTGGCGGTCGGTGATGCCCGCTGCGGCATAGCGCCGTAACGTGCGCTCGATCGCGGCCAGCAGCTCCGGCGCCTTGCGGCGCTGGCGCGGAGCCAGCGCGTAGGTCGCGCCTCCAGCAATGAGCGCCAGAAACAAGCCCAGCACCACGCCGCCGACCGCGGCCTGAGAGACGAAGCCGACGAAGCCGACGCTGCGCGCCCGCTCGACGTCGAAGGCGGCGTGCTCGCCGGTCAAGATCAACGACCCGATCTCGACCTCGGCGGTCAGCAAGAAGGGCGCGACCAGCGGATTCGAAATGTTCGCCGCCAGGTAGGCGACGACGGCGTCCAGCCGGAGCAGCAAGCAAACGCCGAGGCAGAGCGGCAAATGCAGGCCGTACAGCGGCAGGCAGCCGATGAACACGCCGAGCGCCACCGCCGCCGCCAGCCGCGCCGGCGACGACTCACCGCCACGGAGAATGCGCCACAACTTCGAGAGCGCAGCGCGCAAGGCTCACCCGTTCAGCCCGCCTCCGGGGCCTTGGACTGCGCGGCGTTCGCGATCTTGAGGTACATCTGCGCGCTCTTGTTCTCGGGGTCGGACTTGAGCACGGTCTCGAACTCGCTGCGCGCGGCGGGGATCTCGCCGGCGCTGAGCAGTACGACGCCGAGCAACACGCGAGCCTGCGGGTAGTTCGGATTGCTGGCCTTGGCCAGCTCGAGCTGTTCGCGCGCGCGCTGCATCTGCGCGGTGTCGCGGTAGAGCGAGGCCAGGCGCGTACGCAGATCGGCGAACTGCGGGCAGAGCTGCACGGCTTTCTCCAGCTCGCCGATGGCTTCGGCGATCATGCCAGCGTCCTGGTAAGCCTGGCTCACGTCGGCGTGCATGTTGGCGATCTTGCCCTTGGCGAACGGATCGCCGGAGCCGCCTTCGGCGCCGCGGGTGCGGATGCGCGAATAGATCTCGCGCGCCGAGTCGTACTTGCCGAGGTCGTTGTACGTGACCATCAGGTTGAGCTGCGCTTCCGTGTAGTTCGGATTGAGCTCGACGGCTTTTTCGAAGTGCTGCTCCGCCTGCGCGAAGTCCCCGCGGCTGTGGGCGATGACCCCGAGCATGTCGAAGACGTCCGCGTAGCGATCAGTGGCTGCCACCACCTGCTTGAGTAAGTACTCTGCCTTGTCGAACTCGCGTTTCTGGTAGTGCTCGCGACCGAGCAGCAACAGCTGCTTGAGATGTTCGTCCATAGGTCCGCTCGTGGGGCAGTCGGGCGGCCTCCTGAGCTAGAGCCGCACCCGAAGAATCGATAGTTATCACGACCTTGGACAAATCGGCCAATTGTCGGCCCTGCGGGCAGTGACGCACCGCAAAAGCCGCAGGGCACCCTGGCTTGCCCCACTGGGGGTTCACTGCTACCCCCCGGGGCACCGTGGCATCGCCTCCGGAACCCGGGCGCCTCCGCCATGTGGGTCGCGTCGTCGACCCATCCGTGCGCGAAGATGGAGAACCGGAGCCCGAGCTGACGCTCGAGGGCGGGGCCGAGGAGTCTCCCGCACCTGGTACGCCGGCGCCGCCCGAGGACGACCAGTCCCTACGCCCTGAACGCGGCGGGCGCATGCGTGAACGGCTACTCGAGCGAGCGCGCCAGGCCGAGACCGAGGGGCAGGAAGAAGCCCCGGTCCACGACGACCTCGACGAGATCGGTCAAGATACGCGGCGGCAGAGCGAGCTCCCGCTCGAGCTCGAGCTCGAGGCGCCCGGCATACGCGCCCCCGGCGCGCCGCGAGTGGCCCGCTCGCGCGCGTCCCTGTCGCCGACCCTGGTCGCGGTCTTCGGCACCGTCATGGGCTGCGCCATCGTGGCCTCGCTGACCGCCGTCGTCCGTCATCTGTTACCCCACGATCGGGAGCGCGTGGTCGCGCCGGCAGCCTCGGCGCTGACCAGTGCGAGCGCTCCGGCGCCGCTGCCCAAGCTCGCGTTGGTCAAGAAGCCGCCCAGGCAAAAGCAGCCCGGTCCGTGGCGGATCAAGGACGCCGCGGGCGATCCTGGCGCGCGCACCAGCGAGGGCAAGATCGGCACGGACGCGTTCTTGAGCGCGGTGCAGAAGATAGGCCTCAGCGCACGCGACGCCTATCGCCTGATGACCGCCTTCAAGGGCGTCAAGAGCTTCGACAAGTGCAACAAGCAGGACCGCTTCGTGGCGCTGATCGACCGGGCGGCCTCACGCGTGAAGGCGTTCGAGTACGTGGTCGGTCCGGAGGAGGTCTATCAGGCGCGCGAGGGCGCCGACGGCTTGCTCAAGGCCGCCAAGCTCGACCTCAAGATCGAACGCGCTCAGGTCTCGGGCTCGCTCGTCTACGACGGCACGAGCTTCGACGCCTCGGCCGAGCGCTCGGGCTTCGACCCGGGCCTGTCCAAGGCCGTGAGCAAGGCGCTGGACGGTCACTCCGGGCTGGACGAGCTCGAGCGCGGCGACATGATCCGCGTGATCGTGCAGGAGGTCTCGGTGCTGGGCGACTTTGCGCGCTACGCCGGCGTCGAGGCCATCGAGATCAGGCGCGTCGGCAAGGACCAACCCCTGAGGGTTTACTATTTCGACGCCGCCGGCGAGCGCGGCTACTACGACGCCCAGGGGCGCGCGCCCTACGAGGGCGGCTGGCGCAAGCCGATCCCGGGCGCCCCCCAGACCTCGCCCTTCAACCTCAAGCGCATGCACCCGGTGCTGAAAAAGGTCATGCCCCACCTGGGCATCGATTTCGGTTCGCCCTCGGGTACGCCGGTCGGCGCGTCTTCCTACGGCACCGTGAGCTTCATCGGCTACTCGGGGCCAGCTGGTAACCTGGTCAAGATCGAGCACACGGGCGGCATCGTCACCGGCTACGCGCATCTCACCCGCTTCGCCGAAGGGCTCAAGGTGGGAGACAAGGTCAAGCGCCTGCAGCTCGTCGGCTACGTCGGCTCGACCGGTCGCTCGACGGGGCCCCATCTCCACTTCAGCGCGCAGAAGAACAACGAGTTCTTCGATCCTGCGACGCTCAACCTGGACAGCATGCGCACCGTGTCCAAGGATCAGCGCCCCGCCTTCGACGCCGTGCTGGCGCGTTACAACGCAGCGCTCGAGGCGCTCGCTCTGCCGCCGGAGTTGCCTCCGCTCGAGGAGCCGAAGGTCGCTGCTGCGTCGGCGTCCGCGCCCGCGCCCGCGGCGGGTCCCGCAGATCCCAGCGCCGAGGGAGACGGAGAAGAGCCCGAGGAGTCGCCTGCGCCCGCGGCGCCAGCCACGGCAGCACCGGCAGCACCGTCGCCCGCGCCCGAGCCCGCGAAACCGGCCTCGGGTCGCCCCAGCATCTACCTCAGCGACAAGGAGTTGCTCGAGATGCAGGGTGCGAGCGACGACGGCGAAGTCGACTGAATGGCCCGCATCGTTCTGCTGGAGCACGAGTTTCAGCGTGGCGAGGAGTCGATGGTCTACGCCTTCGCCGAGCACTGGCGTCGGGCGGGGCACACGGTGATCACTCATCGCGGCAGCGCTGAACCGCCGCCGGGCGACGTCGCCATCCTGCACCTCGACGTCACCGTCATTCCTGCCGAGTATCACCCGCTCTTGAGCCGCTATCGCCGGGTGCTCAACGGCAAGGTGCTGGACATTTCCAAGCGCGCCTACAGTCAGCACCTGCTCTCGCGCGGCGACGGCTCGTGGCGCGGTCCCGTCATCGTCAAGACCAACACGAACTTCCTCGGCAGACCCGAGGCGTTCATCAACGAAGCCGCCCGGCGCGCTGGGCGCACTCCGCCTTTGCCCCCGACGTATCTGGCGCGCGGTTACCCCGTCTTCGACTCGCTCGCACAGGTGCCCGAGGCGATCTGGGCGAACCCGGACGCCGTCGTCGAGCGCTTCTTGCCCGAGCGCGACGAGCAGGGACGCTACTGCGTCAGGGTGTGGACCTTCTTTGGCGAGCGCGAGCGCTGCGTGAAGTGGCACGCGCGCGAGAAGATCGTAAAGGCCTCCAACACCGTGGAACGCACGCCGCTCGAGCCGCCCCGAGAGCTCCGCGCCTGGCGCGAGCGCCTGGGCTTCGACTTCGGAAAGTTCGACTACGTGGTGCACGAGGGAAAAGAGCTTTTGCTCGATGCCAATCGCACGCCATCATTCCCGACCGAGCAGAGCCCCAACGCCCTTGCCGCGGCCGCCGATCTGGCCGCAGGCATCGACGGTTTCCTGGCCTCATGAAGCTTCCGAATTCCGACGACGATCCGCGGCAGCACGAGATCGAGCTGCTCTATCGTCGCTACTTGGCGGAGTTCGGCGAAGACGACTCCGACATCTGGGTGGCCACCTACTCCAAGTCGGGCACGACCTGGATGCAGCTCATCCTGTACCAGCTCACGACCGACGGCGAGATGAGCTTCGATCACCTGTTCGACGTCTCACCCTGGCTCTACTACTCGGCGCTGCGCCGCGTGGCCCCCACGCGCACCAGCGCCCCGCGCATCCTCAAGACCCACGACCCCTACCGCCGCTTCGCGTCGGGTCGAAAGGGCCGCTACGTCCTGGTCATGCGCGACGGCAAGGACGTCTGCGTGTCGTGGTACCACCACCGCCGCGACTTCAGGGGCTACGAGGGCAGCTTCGACGAGCACTTCGAGGAGTTCCTCCACGGGCGCGAGTACAATTGGTTCCTGCACCTGCGCGACTGGCTAGAGAACGCGTCTCGCTTGCCGGTGTTGCGCGTGAAGTACGAGGAGCTCTCGCGTGAGTTCGATGCGACCGTCGACCGCGTGAGCGCTTTCTGTCGGCTCGAGGTCGACGCCCAGACCCGCGCGCGGACGCGTGAGCGCTGCAGCTTTGCAGCCATGAAGCAACACGAGCGCAGGCTGGGCCCGCGCGCCGATCACTTCGTTGGTCAGGCCTCGCCGCCGTTCAGCGTCAAGGCGGAGGGTCAGTTCATCCGCCGTGGTCAGGTAGGCGACGGTCTGCGCGTCCTCAGCGAGCGCCAGCTCCGCGACTATCGGCGGCGCTTCGACGAGGTGCTGGGAGGCTACGATGTCGTCGCCGAATACCGCTAGCGGGCACTGGTCGCGCATCGCTCGGCTCTGGCGCCACGTCGGTCCGCCGCTGCGACCCTGCGCCCAAGAGCTCGCGTTCTTCACCGAAGCAGTGGCTGGGTGGCGCGGCGCTTCGGCTCCAGACGCGCTGCTCCTGGGCGTGACGCCCGAGCTCCATGGCTTGCCCTGGCCCGAAGGGACCAAGCTCACGGCCGTCGATCGCTCGCAGGAGATGATCGACGCGGTCTGGCCCGGCTCGCGCAGCGACGCGTTCTGCGCCGACTGGTGCGAGCTCGCGCTGCCCCCCGCGTCGTGCGACCTCGTGCTGTGCGACGGCGGGTTCACCTTGCTCGAGTATCCGGCGCAGCAGGCGCGCCTCGCCGCGCTGGTCCGTCGCTGGCTGCGCCCGGGTGGGCGCTGCGTGTTCAGGTTGTTCGCTCCGCCCGCGCGCCGCGAGTCGGTCGCCGACGTGATGAACGATCTGCGAGCGCGGCGCATCCCCGACCTCAATGCGCTGAAGCTCCGGCTATGGCTGGCGCTGCAGGAGTCTGCGGAGCAAGGCGTCGAGCCGCGACGCGTCTGGCAGCTCGTCCATCACGAAGCCGGCGGCGATCTGCTCGGCTTGGCACGAAGCTTGGGCTGGCCCGAGGAGCACGTGCTCGCGCTCGAGTCGCACCGAGAGAGCACCGTTCGCTATCACTTCGGCAGCCCCGAGCTCTTGGCTCGCCTGTTCGGCGAGGGCGACGGCGCGCTTCGCCTCGTTTCCGTGCGCCACGCGGCTGGGGCGCTCGGCGAGTGCTGTCCGGTCGTTCTGTTCGACAAACCCCTGGGGTGACAGGCTCGGGGGATGGTCCCCGGCTCTCGCGCCACCGCTCGCTCGAGCGGCTGACGAGCATCGGGGCGCTCGATGTATCGGACAATGGCGCTCTCGTCTTCGCTTTTACGTCATGGGCAACCTCGCGCTCGAGTCGCTGGCGGGCCTCCAACCCGTAGCTAAAGAGCAGCGTCCCTCCGTCTCGAATCCCTGGCCGGCCTGGACGTCGACGCCGCCCAGACGAACGCCGCCTGCGTGCCCGACGGCGCCGATCGCTGTACGAACAACAGCGGTGCTGGGACGTGCGGGTCCTGAGAGTCAGAAGCTGGTGCCTGCCGGACAGCAGCGGAATATCCCTCCGTAGCCGGGATGATC
>DATLIL010000164.1:0-4332 GCA_035539475.1 Polyangiaceae bacterium | reverse complement strand
TGACAGCAATGGACGCTGTGACGGCGCTCTACGGCTGCTTCCTCCTCGGCCTTTTGATCGTGCCGGCGTGCTCGGTGGCGTCAAGGCCGCTCGCACTGCGTGCTCGCGCCGCTTCGCGGTGCGCTTCGCGCAGCCTTGACTCCACCTGCGCTCCTCCAGCTTGGGGACGGCCGGATCGGAGGTTTCAAATGCTTCAAGTTGCAACGGTTTCAATCGAGCTCATTCATCTTCTCCAACCGCTCGTGGTTCGCATTCGCCAGCGTGATCGGTCACTGGCGGACCAACTCTTGCGCGCCGCCAACAGCGTCGCGCTCAACATCGCCGAGGCGGAGCGGTCGGAGGGCGGCAACGTGCGTTCGCGCTTCCACACCGCCGCAGGTAGCGCGAATGAAACGCGCAGGGCGCTGCAGGTAGCGGTCGCATGGGGCTACGTCGCGCCTGACGCGGCGGAGGCTGCCGACAAGCATCTCGATCGCGTCAGCGCCATGCTCTGGAAGCTCACTCACTAGGGACTACGGCCAACAGGGTTGGGCCTTCCTGACCCTGTTGGCCGCCCACCTTCTATTCACCCCCGGTTGAAAGGAAGGGCGATGGGGATCCTTGCACAGCGCCCAGCAGGAACATCGGCGGTAAGGTTCGGATATGCCGACGATCGAGGTCACGCGCGGACGTCTGATCGATCATGTAGAGCTCGTGGTGGCAGACCTCGGACGGAGCAGGCGCTTCTACGAAGCCGTGCTGGGCGCGCTCGGCATACCGATCGCGGGCGAAGGGCCGGGCTCCTTCTGGGCCGATGAGCTGTGCGTGTCGGTACCGGAAAGCCCGGACGCGGCGGGAGAGCTCACCGGGCGCGTGCACCTGGCGTTTCAGGCCGAGAGTCGGGAGGCGGTCGCAGCGTTTCATCGCGCCGGGCTCGCCGCCGGTGGCGCCGACAACGGTGCGCCGGGCGAGCGGGTCTATCACCGCGGATACTTCGCGGCCTTCTTGCTGGATCCCGACGGCAACAACATCGAGGCCGTGTTTCACGGGCCCGCCACGCGCTCGAGCAGCGCAATCGTCGTGACCTTCCCCGCGTAGCCCAGGGCCGTCGCCGAAGACGACGGCCCCGCATCGAGGTCAGCAGCGCTGAGGCGTCACGGGCAGTTCTGGACGAACTGCCACGCGGTCGTGCCCCAGGCCGCGTCGGTGGGAGAGATCACGCTGCAGTAGACGCCCGGTACGCCGCAGCCGCTGGGTTCACCATTCACGCCAGCGGCCTGCGAGATACAGCGGTAGAGCTTACCGTTGTAGACGGCGGTCGAGTTGCACTTCGCTTGCGTGTAGGCCGAGACCGTGGCGCTGCAGGAGCTGCTGCCGCCGCCGCACACGTTGGCCGTGCCGCCGCCGCCGCAGGTCTGGGGCGACGTGCACGTACCGCACTCCAGCGTACCGCCGCAGCCGTTCGAGATGCTGCCGCAGGTCTTGCCCTGCGCCGCGCACGTCGTCGGCGTGCAGCCGCAGACGTTGGGCGTGCCGCTGCCGCCGCAGGTCTGGGGCGACGTGCACGCACCGCACTCCAGCGTACCGCCGCAGCCGTTCGAGATGCTGCCGCAGGTCTTGCCCTGCGCCGAACACGTCGTCGGCGTGCAGGTGCCGGCCGTACCGAACAGCTCGATCTCGGCGATCTGAGTGATGCTCGTGGCGCCGCGGTTGGCGGTGATCCTCAGACGGTACTGCTGGTAGGCGGTCGTGTTGCTGAACGTGTAGGTGTTGGTCTGGAAGCGCGCAGCGCTGGCAAACTCGTTGCTACGCGTGTCGAGCGTGGTCCAACCAGTGTCGGAACCCGCCGTGCACGACGTCTGGCAGCCCTGGAGCGTCCAGTCCCTCGGATCGCGTGAAGCGACGTCGTTGGCGGTGGTGATCTTGTAGCTCGTGATGACGTAGCTGTCCGAGCTCGCGAAATCGTAGACCGTCGAGAGCGGGCTCGACGTGGTGGGTGCCACGTTGATGCACCACTTGGACGCGCTCGCATTGTCGTAGGCCTTGGCTGCCGTTTCCGTGCTGGAATTGCAGAGCGTACCGGCCGAAGTCGTGACGGTGCCGCCTTCCGTGCGCTCCGGCGCTGCGGACGAGCCCAGCGCGACCGGATTGTTCATCCAGGCCACGATGTCGGCGACGGGGCGGATGCGCACCTCCGGCTTGCTGAGCGCGTAGTCCATGAAGTCCTGGATCGCTCCGCGGCGATCGGCGAGCGACGGCACGTTCGGAGTACCGTCCCACGCCGACTGGTAGACGTGCGTGTGCCCGACGAAGACGAGTGGCGCGCGGTTGCCGCCCGAGGCCAGGCGTTGATCCAGCGTGTACTTGAGGGTGGCGACGACCTCTGCCCGCGTCATGCGCGCGTCGAGGAACATCGTGATGTCCATGCCGACGAGCTTGCCCGTCGATTCCTCGAAGAAATTGGGGTTGTTGGCGCTACCGAGCAGCGCCTGCACCCGCTGGCGAAGACCCGTGCTGAAGCCGTACTGACCCGCGACCGAGTCGGGCGGCACGAAGACGACCGAGACCGGCACCTCCCAAAGCCCCGAGTGCTGACCGACGCTCACGACGTTGCGACCCGCCCACTTGCTGGACACGGCGTCGGCATCGGCGCTTCCCGCTTCCATGGTGTAGGGCCACGGACAGCTCGTCGGACCTTCACCCGTCGCCCAGCAACCCATGATGCTCGTGTCGTAGGTGAAGGCCGGTGATTCCGTGCGCAGCACCGTGAACGCATTGTCGTTGTAGTGCAGGAACGGAGCGCGGAAGCCCTTGATGGTGCTGGTGGTGGTGCCCAGGCCGCTGGCCAGCGCCGTACGGCAGTCGCGGATCTCCGTGGTCCACTGGCTGGTCGTGTAAGCGATGCCGTCGCCGTGGCCCACCGTGTGATCGCCGAGCTCGTGCCCTGCGTTGAGCGCCGCCTGCCAGGCGCCCTGCATACTGCTGAGGTACGTGCTGTTGTGGTAGAAGCTCGAGCGCGCTGCCGTGCCGTCGAAAGTGGCCGTGTTGCCGCTGCCGGCCGGATTGAACCTCGTGGCGAAGAGGTCGGTGGCCCAGCTCATGCCCTCGCTGCCGAAGTTGTCGTCGAACGTGACGGCCACGAATTGCGGGACCTGCGACGCCGAGAGCCCCGCGGGCGGATTCGACGAGCGCGTCAGCGCCTGGCTGGTGGTTTCCCACGATTCCGAGTCCGCCGCCGGATCCCCTCCACAGCCAGGGGCCAGCGCTACGCCTGCATAAAGTGCGAGTCCCGCCGCCAGGCCTCGCCGAGTTTGAATCTGCATCTTGGGGCGGGGCCTTTCGCCTGCCTCGGGCCGACGTGGAAGCAAAACCTTCACTCCTGCTCGGGAAGGCCCAGCACTTGATGCGAAACGACAATGCAGCGCTCTTCTCCGTTCAGCGTGGTTGAACAGGCCGGTTCAGCGCCGCCATGGCGCTCGGCGGGGGCAGGTCCTGGACGACGGCTGCGTAGAATGTTCCTATCCCTGGACGGCTGGTGGGACATGCGCGTGTTGGTCTTGTTGGTGGTCGTAGGCTGCTCTGACGGAGGCAGAATTCCTGTGCCGAACATCGCCGCACCGACCTGCGGCTGGATCGAGCACGAGGTCTTCACTGCGCCCGACGACCGCTGCGTCCGCCTGGAGCCGAGTGAAGGCGAGCTACGCTTTCTGGCGGACGACGACGAGAGCTGCGAGGGCAAAGCCTGCCTCTTCCTGCATCCGGGCGAACGCGGGATCGTCATCGGTCCCGTGCTCGGCTCGGAAGAGGGCCTCAGCATTCGTTACGACAAGACGTTCGGCGATTGCGCGACGCTCGATCCCTGCCCCGTCGAGTGAGCTGAGCGCGAGCTCTATCATCCCGGTGGATAATGACGCCGAGGACGTCTGTCTCGCTCGCCGAGCCGCGTGATGGGATTTGAACCGGTTGCAGATGCCGGGTATGTTCGGTTCGATGGCTGAAGACCGCGCTTCGCACCTCGTTGGCCAGGTCGTCGCCGGGCGATACCTGGTCGACGCGGTGCTGGGACAGGGCGGGCAGGGAGTCGTTTATCGAGCGCAGGATCAGCGCACGGGGTTACCGGTGGCGCTGAAGGTGCTGAACGAGCCGGCGTCGCGCGATTCGCAGATCGCGGGTCGCTTTCTGCGCGAGCAGGCGGCGCTGCAGGCGCTGGCCGGGACTTCGGCGGTGCGCGTGTACGCCGCGGGCGAGACCAGCGACCGGAACCTGTTCCTGGCGCTCGAGCTGCTCGAAGGACACGACCTCGAGCAGGAGCTCGACCAGCTGCAGGCCGGCGGGCGCCCGCCGGCCTTCAGC
>DATLIL010000163.1:0-11957 GCA_035539475.1 Polyangiaceae bacterium | reverse complement strand
GGCCAGCAGCCCGCGGCCTCGCCCTGACGTTCGAACGAGCGCGTCGAGTGAGCGACCGTAAAGAACGCGTTTACAGGTTTCACGACTGACGAGAAGGCACGAGTCGTGCAGTCGATGAGTCGACACGAATGGCTATCGAGTCGGACACCCATGCTGCTTCGTGTCCACACGCCGTTCGATCGGTTCCGTCCTTGCTGCACTCAGTTTGTTCGGCTGCTCGGTTTACAGACCGGACATGCTCTCGAACGGCGAGAAAGAAAGCGTCGCCGGCAGCGGTGGTACGGCAGGCCGGAGCAGCACGCCGACTGACGCCGGTGACGCTGGCGAACACTCGAGTGAAGGGGGCGCGAGTCCACAGCCCAACAGCGCTGGCGGTAGCGGTGATTCCAGCACTGGCGGCAGCGGTGACGGTAACGCCGGTGCCGGCGGCAGCGGTAGCGAGTGTGAGCTCGACGTCGATTGCGACGACTTCAACCCGTGCACCGACGACACCTGCGTCGACCACGTCTGCGACAAGACGGCGAACACGGCTCCCTGCACAGGCGATCTCAGCCCCTGCACCGACGACCACTGCGTCGAAGGTGAATGCGCTCACCCCGACAAGGGCGTCTGCAGCGGCAGTGAGCTCGTGGTGATTCGCGCCAACCGCAGCAAGCTCTACATCGGGCTGAACGGTACCGTGCTCGAGCAGTCCGCCGGGACCGCCAGCGATGCGGAGGTGTTCGAGAAGGTCGAGGAGGTGAACTACAAGCTCAAGCTCCGCGCCTCGAGCAGCGGCCTCTTCGTGACGCTGGGACTGGACGATGAGCTGATCGCGACCGCCGATCAGGCCACGGCCACGCTCTTCAGCGCACCGCCGTGCGGCGCTCGGCGCGGTCTGCGCGCTGGCAATGACGACGACGCCAACGCCTGGGTCCAGGCGGGTAACGTCGACATGGGCGGCGGTCTGACGGCGAGCATCGGCGCCTGTGCGGCGGACGGAGGCTCGTGGGAACAATTCGAGCTGCTCCCGATCGGAGGGTTGTGCGCCGACACCATCGATTGCGACGACGGCAACGAGTGCACGACCGAGACCTGCAACGGTGGTTTCTGCGTCTTCACCGAGCTCACGGGGGCGTGCAGCGACGACCTCGACGCTTGCACCGACGACGTCTGTGACCGCGGTTCCTGCACTCACCCGCAAAACGGCACGTGCGCGTCCACCACCATCAAGATCCGCGCGAACAGCGATGACAAGTACGTGCTGCTCAACGCGACGTTCCTCGAGCACACCGGCGCTACGTTCGCCGCCGGCGAGGAGTTCGAGCAGGTGATGACGGTCGGCGGCGAATTCAGGCTTCGCGCCGGAAGCACCGGCCAGTTCGTCGAGGTCGACGCCACCGAAAACCTGACAGCGGATGCGGACTACGCCGCTGCCACGATCTTCAGCAGCCCCGATTGCGGCCCGCTCGACGCGCTGGTGGCCGAGAGCGACGACGACAGCAGCAACTACCTCAAGGCCGACGTCACCGGCCGTCTCGTGGCGAGCGAAGCCTGGTGCAGCCCCTTCGACAACGGCGCCTGGGAGAGGTTCGAGCTCGTGCTGTCGCCGTGAGCTAGCCTCGAACCGCGCTCTCTCGCCAGAGGTCCCGAGCTTGCCCATAGAGCGCGCGCAGGCGGAGCTCGAGCCAGTCGAGGGCGCGGGCGGCCCATCGTGACTGGTTGGCGATCAGCGCAGCGGAGACGCCGAAGAACACCACCGCCGGGCCGGGGATGAACATCAGGACGACACCCACGGCAAACGAGGCCAGGGCTCCGCCGATCCACAGCACGCGCCGCCAGACCGATTTGCTCTCGGGGCGCCGCTGATGCTGCTGATAGCGTCGCTGGAAGCGCTTGCCAGGGGGCAGGCTCTTGAATGCATTCCACTCGCGCTTCCAGCGTTGCAGCATGTGCTTACTTGCCCTGCACAACGGGTGCCAGACCCCGGGCCCCCTTGCCGGGCTCGACCAGGTCGTGGATCATCGCCCGCGGAGGTTGCATGCGATTTACGGTGTGGTCGGCGGCCGGCGGCGCACTTGCGCTCGTCGTTCTCGCGGGATGTGGTGGTGAAGATCCGAAGCCCAAGCAGGGTCTCTCGACGCCGACAGGCGGCAGCGGAGGAAGCGGTGGCAGCGCCGGGATGACGGTGATCAACATCGCTGGCGGCGGCGGCGGTGGCATGGGAGGGCAGGGCGGCAGCGGAGGAAGCGGCGGCAGCACGCCGGCCGTCGTGGAGCCCCCAGAGCCACCGAATCCGGAGACGAGCTGCGCGACGTACGCAGGTCCGCATTGCCTGGCCTCGGCCGGATACTTCGAGGGCGAAGCCTTCACGGTGACGTGCTTCGAGGAGTTCAACCGCACTCGCGCCACTCTGAACGGCATGGACCTCGGCTACACCTTCTACTGCGATGACGGTCCTGGGCAGCCCTTCTCCGTGTACATCGACTTGCCGGCCCTCGAACCCGGCCCCTTCGAGGTCAGCGCCGTGGTGATCCGCATCAGCGATTCGAGGAGTGAACAGGGCACGTTCGGCCTGGAGGGCTTCGACAGCGGGCAGATCGTCGGAACCCTGGAAAGGGTGAACAACGGCACCATGGACGTGGACACCTTGACCGCCACTTTCGAGGGTCGCTGGCTCGGCGGAGGGGAGTGCGCCGGCGACGACGACTGCGTCCCGGCATCGATCCGCGGCAACTTCCGGGTCGTCTACGACTTCTGAGCGTTTCGTGCCAAGATCGCCGTGGAGAAGGGTGGAGCGAAGCCCCGTCACCGGAACCGTTGCGCGAGTCGGACTCATCGTCGGCTTGGCGCTCGCTGCAACGCAGGGCTGCGGGGCTCGTACAGGGCTCGAGGTCGAAAGCGAGGTGGCTACCCCCTGCGAGGCCGGAGAGAGCGAGCCCTGCGGCAGCGACGTCGGCGCGTGCAGCTTGGGAACGCGTAGCTGCGTCGACGGCTTCTTCGGAACGTGCCTCGGCGCGGTCGAACCCACGACCGAGCGCTGCAACGACATCGACGACGACTGCGACGGGACGACCGACGAGGACTTCGGGCTCGGCCAGGCCTGCGACGGTCCGGACAGCGATCTCTGTATGGACGACGTCGTCACCTGCGGCGGGTGCACGCTCGGGCCGGATGTGCTCGAAGTCTGCAACGGCGCCGACGACGACTGTGACGGCACCGTCGATGCGGACTGCGAGTCGGGCGACTGCGGCCCGACTCTCCTCGTTACCGGCTCCATGGCGTCATCGCCCGGCTGCGTCGATTTCCCCGTCCAGGCCGGGAGTCAGGGCATCATCAAGTACCCGTGCACCGGCGGCGACGTCACCGCCCAGCTCGGGACGATTTCCTTCACCGGGTTCGTTCAGGGCGGCGAGGTGTCACTCAGCGGCATCGAGATCATCACGCCCGACCGCAGCCCCGATGGCTGCACCTGGCAGACGAACCATCAAATCTCGGGCAACGTGAGCACGGGCGAGCTCACGTACTCGTACTCCGAGTTCTTTTTGTCGGGCGTAGACTGCTGGTCGCCGTGCACGGAGACGGGCACCGTCCAGATCCAGTGGATATTCTGAGCGCTACTTTGCGGCGCTGGCGGACGCTGCAGGTGGAGCCGCTGACTTGCCCGCGTCCGCGCTCGCGGCAGGTTTCACCACGGCGTCGGCGCGGCTGACCTTTTCGCTGGCCTTGTACAGCACGAAGCCGAGGGCCGTGAGCATCGATGCGATACCGATGCCGCCGGTGATCAAGTAGCGCCTCGCCAGTCTGTCCATCGCGGCTCTCAGCTTGACCCAGGGGCCAGCGCCGTCAAGCGCGAGCGCCATCGAATCATCACCGTCTGTCATCGTCTTCGATCACAAGCGTCACTAAGGCCGCCGCTGACCTCGGTTAGAAGGGTCCCGCATCGCGCGCACGAGCGCGACGACTCGCAACCCGGAGGAGTAATCATGAGCGGCAAGCGCATCGTTTTGGCCAAGAAGGCCCTGGTTGGCTCGAATGGACGACCCCTGACTCGCCGCCGCTTCGTCGGCGCGACGGGCGTCAGCCTGGCGGCTCTCGGCTCGATGGGAGCCGTGCTCACCGCCTCGTCGCGCGCGTCGGCTGCCCCCGGCCGCCCGTTCCGTGGCTACGGCGAGCTCGTGACCGACCCCAACGGCCTCGTTGATCTGCCGGCGGGCTTTCGCTATCGCGTGTTCTCGCGCGACGACGGGAGCTTGCTGAGCCAGGACGGCCTCGTGCCTTCGGCGCACGACGGCATGGCGGCGTTCCCTGCGCCGCTCGGTGCCACCTGGCTCGTGCGCAACCACGAGGTCGACCAGGAAGCCGTGGAGGAGGACGGAGCGATCGCGGTTCCCCACGTCGATGGCTTGACGTACGACCCGGACGGCACGGGCGGCACCACCACGCTGCTCGTCGCTGCGTCGCGGAACCTCGTGCATCACCGCGTGAGTCTGGCCGGCACGGAGGGCAACTGCGCCGGTGGTCCGTCGCCGTGGGGCACCTGGCTCACGTGCGAGGAGACCGACGAGGTCCTGTCCCAGCCACACGGTTACGTCTTCGAGGTGCACCCGGTGCTCGGCGGCAACCCGCAGCCAATCACGGCCATGGGACGCTTCGAGCACGAGGCGGTGTCCTTCGATCACTCGGGCATCGCCTACCTCACGGAAGACGCGGGCGACCCGTTCGGCTGCTTCTACCGCTTCGTTCCCAGCGTGCTCCTCGGCGGCCGCGGCAGCCTGCACGCCGGTGGCGAGCTCACGGCGATGTCGGTGGTCGGAATCGACACCGACCTGTCGGTGGTCGACGTGCCGGGCTCGGTCTTCGACGTGGAGTGGGTGGCCGTGGAGAACCCCGATCCGGGCGAGGACGACACGACGGTGCGCGAGCAAGCGATCGCCAACGGCGCCACACCGATCATGAAGTGCGAGGGCACCTGGCTCGATCCCGACGGCAGCATCTGGTTCGTGTCCAGCCGCGGTGACGGCCCGGACGCCGAGGACGAGGAAGACCGCACCGCGAAGCAGCACTCGGGTCAGATCTGGAAGTACGACCCGGCGAGCCAGACGATCGAGCTCGTCGTGATGTTCCCGCAGCCCTTCGACGGCCCCGACAACATCACGGTCGCTCCGCACGGGTTTGCTCTGGCTTGCACCGACGGCGAGGACGATCAATGGCTCGTCGCCATCAACGACGCCGGTGAGATCTTCCCCTTCGCGCTCAACCCCGCGGATGACTCCGAGTTCGCGGGCGCCACCTTCTCCCCCGACGGCCAGACCCTGTTCGTGAACATTCAGGGTGCGCCGGCGTCGACCCTCGCCATCTGGGGTCCCTGGCACGCTCGCCGCTAAGGTCCGGCCACGGCGTCCAGATCGGCGATCAACGACGCGAACTCCGCATCGCCACGGAAGCGCGGATTGCTTTCGATACGGTCGTGCAGCCACTGGATGGCCTGTTCGTGTGACCGCCCGGCGCGCCGGCGTAGTGCGTCGTACTTGTCGACCAGGATGACGAGCTTCTCGGCGCGATCGAAGGCAGCGTTGTCACCGAACTGACGGGTGAAGTTGCGATCGGCCCCGACGATGGCGTCGGGGTTGACGTCTTCGAGCAGGTGGTGCGTCGCTGCGGCGGCGATGGCTTCGGGCGGCACACCACCCGCTTCGAGGATCTGCAGCGTCCAGCCGCTGTGCAGGTTCCAGAACTCGCGAATGGATATCCCGGGGTCGAGCCCGAGCCCGCTGAAGCGGCGAATGCGCTCCTCCGCATCGGCGGGAAAGTACGTGCGGAAGAACTCGTTCACCGGCTGCCGATCGTCCCTGACGCCCTCCACGGCGAAGATCTCGGCAACCAGGCGCTGGCCGTCCACGTCGGCGCCGGCCGGTCCCGTCTTACCGATGTCCGAGAACAGGCAGCCGAGCACGACGATGCGGCGTTCGCTCGGGCTGAAAGCCTCCGCCGGCCGCGTCGCCTCCTGGTAGCGAAAGACGGCGTGGGCGACGGAGATCATGCGCTCGCTGTCGCTGGTCGTCTCGGTGTACTCGGCGAGGAGCTCCAGGCGAGCGACCAGCTCCGGCGTCACGCTGTCGAGTGCGAAACCGACCTCGGAGCAGATCAGCCGTAGGCGGTCGGTGACTTCTCCGGAGCTCACCGGCCCATCTTACCCGAACTCAGCCCGGCCTTCCGTCCACCCGTGGAGACACGAGCGCCCCGGCGTAGACGAACAGGTAGACGGCGAAGGAAAGCGACCAGAACAGCGCAGCAATACCCAGCGCCAGGGGGTAGTGGGACGGCACGAGCAGTGGTCCCAGCACGCGCAGGAACACTGCCAGGGACAGCGCACCCATGGCCCAGACCATTGGCCTGGGAATGGCGAGCATGCGCCCTGTATGCCCCAGCGTGACCCGGGTCATCATCGCCAGGCACAAGACGCCGATGCCTCCGGCGGTGATGGCGTGCAGAGCCACCCCCGGCGGCATCCCTGGAACGAACGCTGACAGGCAACGCAAGATCAGGCCCACGCCAATCCAGGCAGCGCCGAGGTGCAGAGGCCAGAGCAGCGCGTTGCCCCGGGTGTGCTCTGCGCCCCAGCGGCGAGCGCGCAGCAGCGTCATCACTCCGACGAAACCGGCGAGACTGGCACTCAGCGCAAGCGGTGCCGCCGCGGCGTCGGAGATCGTGAGCAGCACCATGCCTGCCACGGCCAGGCGGTCCAGCGTCGGTGACGAGACGATGTCAGTGGCGCCCGTGGCGTTGCGAGTGAACATGGGCACGACGCGACTCGTCATGACGAGAATCGCGATCACGACGAGGTCGACGCCCAGCATTCGTCCCAGGCCGAGCTGGCGCGGCCACAAGCCGAGCCTGTTGGCGTGACTCAGCACGCAGGCCAGGAGCAGTCCCGAGAGCAGCACGATGAACCCGAGGTTGCGCCTGTTGCCCGACACCAGGATCGGGCGTGCACATGCCAGCGCGAGGCCCGCCCAGAAAGCGACGTCGAACGCCAGCGGCAGCAGCTTCGGCGCGCCGGGGAGCCAGGGCGCGAGCCTGCCTCCCAGCCAGACTGCGAGCAACGCAGCAAGCGCGCCTCCTTCCAGCGTGGCTCGACCAGTCCAGTTACCAACGGCGGTGAGCAAAAAGCCCGCGAGCACCGCACCCGCGAATCCGAACACCATCTCGTGGGCGTGCCATTCCAGGGGGTTGGCCGCCGGCGCGAGCCACGGCACGCCGAGCAGGACTGCGATCCACGCGGGCACCGCCAATACGGCGTGGACAGCCGCCACCATGAAGAACGGCCGAAACCCCTTCGCCAGCCAGGGCACGCCGGAGTGCGACGAGGGCATGCTCGTCGCGACCATCAAACTGCTGCGCATCTCGGAAGCGAGTAAGCAACTCGCGTTCCGCGGCTCATCGACGCGAAATCGCCGGAACCTCGGCCTCCGTTGGTGCAGGGAGTGCGCGTGAACGGCGTCGCGACGCAGATCCTGCGCGTGTCGATCGACCAACGAGCGCGTCTTTCGCTGCTTCGTGCTGGGTACGACCCTTGCTCCAGCTCGAACGTGTACGAAGACCGTCCCTTCATCGCAATCTGGGAAACGACGCAGGCCTGCGATCTGGTTTGCCAGCACTGTCGCGCCTGCGCACAGCCCTCCCGCGACCGGGAGGAGCTGACAACGGAGGAGGGTTTCGCCCTCTTGCGTACGTTCGCGAGCGCAGGAGTTCCGCTGGTGGTGCTGACCGGCGGTGATCCCGCCAAGCGTCCGGATCTGCTCGAGCTCGTGCGCTTCGGCAGCGCCGCGGGGCTGCACATGGCGCTCACGCCCTCGGCGACTCCGCTCGTCACGGAGGAGCTCGTGGGGCAGCTGGCGGCCGCAGGACTGGAGCGCCTGGCGATCAGCGTGGACGGGCCGGACGCGGCGATCCACGACGCGTTCCGGGGCGTCAGCGGGAGCTTTCTGCACTCGCGCCGGATCCTCGCCGCCGCACGCCTGAGCGGCATCCGCACCCAGATCAACACGACGGTCCACGCCGGCAGCATCGGGCGGCTGCGTGACATCGCACGCCTCGTAGCGGATCTCGGCTGTGTCCTCTGGAGCGTGTTCTACGTGGTGCCGACCGGACGCGCCGAGGAGCGCATGTTGCCTTCGGCGGAAGCCGTCGAGGCCTCGCTCGAAGAAATCGCAGACATCGCCGAAACCGCGCCCTTCGGCGTGAAGACCACGGCGGCGCCGCACTACCGCCGTGTCCTTCTCCAGCGCAAGGAACGTCGCACCAGCCGTCCTCGGGGCGAGCGCGTGAACGACGGCCGCGGCTTCCTCTTCGTTTCTCACCGAGGCGACGTCTACCCGAGCGGCTTTCTCCCCCTGCCCTGTGGCAACGTCCGAACATCGGATCCGATCCAGATCTATCGCGAGCATCCGGTCTTTCGCAGCCTGCGTGACGGCGATGCTCTCAGCGGCAAGTGCCGCGCCTGTCTCTTTCGACACGTGTGCGGCGGCTCACGAGCACGCGCCTACGCGATGACCGGGAGCATCACCGCTTCTGACCCGCTCTGCGCCTACATTCCTCCGGGATACACGGGAGACGTCAACGTGCGTCGCCACCTCGCGGTGCTGCCGTGACGGCCGTAGCCCTGTCCGTACCGCGCGAGCACGGCTTCTGGACGATGCTGACCGCTGTGGTTTTCGCCGGGCTGGCACGCAGCCGGGTCTCATTCGAGCAGCTGCTCGCGGCCGCGGCCGTAGTGACAGCCGCGATACTTCTCGGCGGCATGTTCGGGCGCAGCATTCGACGGCACGGGACCTTGCAGCTCGCCTCGGCCGTCACCCTCGCGCTCGCGGGTATCCCGATCGAGCTCGCCGGCGGGAACCCACCTAGATCCGTCGCGCTCACGGCGCTGGCCTGGGCAGTCGTCTTCGCCTCCTCGGCGCTCGCCGTGAGGGCGGCGTTTGCACGCGCATCACGGACACGGCACTCGCAGGCGGAATTCTTACAGCGTGGGTCCGAAGCGATCGCTTTTGCCGCCTCACTGTTCTTCCTGGGAGTCGGTGCGATTGCCCAGGCGACTGCGGCGCTGGTCGCAGCAGCCGGATGCATCGGACTCGGAGTAACGAAACCAGGCGTCAAACAGATGAAAGCCGTGGGCTTGCTTCTGGCAGGTGTCGCGGCAATTGCGGCCGGCGCCCTGTCATTCATCTGAACGGCCGGAAGACCGCGAATTCATCTTCGGATAGAGCGCGTGATATTTGTCACTCGCAACAAGGCAGTTGCGATGTAGGGTGCGCGGCCGATGTCACCCCTCACGCCGGATCGGGGCCCCTCGAAAGGGAGGGCGGAGCCGTGGCGTGCGGAACCGTATCCGCACGACAGTGAGGACGCTCGGCTCACCGACGAGGACATCGACAGCTTGTGGGCGAAGGTGACGTCCGAGCCGCCGCCGTCGAGCGCACCGGATACCCTGCCCGACATCGAGCAACAGGACGTCGTCGGCGTGGACGACATCAAGGACCACGAGTCTCCAGCAGCGCCCTCTGTGAGGACGGGCTCGGCCTCCGAGCGGCCCGACGCGCGAAAGACCCTGCTGCCGCGGCCAAGGACGGCGACGTTGCTGGGCATGCCTGCGCCGCAAACGGAGCCGAGCGGCGGTCGCTCGCCGAGCTTTCCTCCCGCACCGCTTCCCGATCTGCGCACGCGACCCGCTTTCCCCTCGTCGACGCGGCGCCCGTCCAGCCCGACGACCACGAGGCCCGCCACAGCCCCTGCGCCGCGCAACACGACCTCGACGCAGGGCCTGGCCTTTCCTTCGCGCCCTGCCCCCCGGGACACCATTCCCATGGTGCCGAACTTCACGAGCGCCATGAAGGCGCGCGTGAACGTCGCGGGACACGACCTCCCTCTCTGGATGGCCGTCGCCTCGCTCGCGTTGCCGCTCGTCCTCGGCAGCGTGTTGCTCGGCGTGGCCACCACCCGGCGCGACGCTCCCCCGAGCTCGGCTGCAGCCATTGCCCCGAGCTCCACGCCGGCAGCGATCATGGCGCCTCCGGCTGCAGCGCCGCCGCCGAGCGAGCCAGCAGTCACCTGCGCCAAACCCACAGCGCCAGCGCCCGTGGCCGGCAGCTCGAGCGCTCCGAGCGTTTCGGACGTGCTCGATCGCGCCATCGCGCGCGTCCAGGACGAGACGGCGGTCGCAAGACAGTTCGTTGGCGTGCTCGAACGCGTGCCCGAAGTCATCGAGCAAAAGGCGGTGCTGGCCGAGCTTCGCCAGCACCTGAGCCGTCCCCACGCCGCGCCAGAAGCGCTGCGCGCACTGGCGTCGATGCAGGGCAGCGCGGGCGCGGATCTGCTCTACGAGATCTGGATCGGCACGAAGGAACGTACGACGGCAACCGAGCTCGCGCGCGAGCTCCTCTACAGCCGCGAGGTACGCAGCAAGGCCTCCCCTGCGCTGGACGTGGTGCTCGATCTGCGTACGGCGCAAGGCTGTGAGCAGCAACGCGGGCTGCTGCCGAGCGCCACGAAGCACGGCGATCAGCGAGCCCTGCCGCTGCTGGGCAAGTTACTGCGCGAGCAGGGCTGCGGCCCGAGCAAGCGACAAGACTGCTACGCATGCCTGCGCAGCGGCGACGAGCTCAACAAGGCAATCAAATCCGTCAATCGACGGATTGCGCCCAAGCGCCTGTCCGCCCGCTGAACCGCCTACGCTCACTCGTAGACGTTGAACTCCTCGATACACCACCAGCGCTGGATACCTTCGGTGAGCTCGATGCGGATGTAGCGCGCCACCTGCGCCGTCGCGAACTCGATCGTGGTCAGAGCAAAGCCCTGGATGTCCTCGCGCACCGGCTCTTCGTCGCTGAAGTCGCCGTCGCTCGAAAAGAAGACGCGAAACCGCACCGGCATGTCGTCGGTCACGTTGCAGGTGAGCTCGACCGAGAAGAAGGCTTGCAGCTCCGCCATGTCCACTTCGAAGTACATGCCCGGCGTTTGCGCCTCTCCCGACCACCAGTAGTGGTCCAGACCGTCGAGCGCCTCGTTGGGCGAGTCGCCGGCGAACGTGTCGGAAGCAGTGGCGTTCCAGGCATCGCGTGACAGCGCCGTGCCGGTCGCCTGCGCCGGTACACACAGGCCGGATTGGCAGGTGTCGCTGGCGCAGTCAGCCGCGCCCTGGCACCGCTTCAGGTTTTCGCAGCCGGGGCAGCCGTCACCGCCGCAGTCGAGATCGGACTCGTTGCCGTTCAGCGTGTCGTCGTCGCAAGCCGCGGCCGTGCAGTGCTCGTCGCCGTCACAGATCAAGCTCGCGCAGTCGCTGCCCGACTGGCAGTCTCGCCCCGCGCTGCACGGCCCGCACTCGTTCCCCCCGCAGTCGACGTCCGTCTCGTTGGCGTTCGTCACGCCGTCGGTGCAGAGCGCGGAGACGCAGATCATCTCGGCGCACTTGATGCTCTCACAGTCGCTGTCTGCCTGGCAGGACGACCCGAGTGGACACGGCGAGCAGGAGCCGCCGCAGTCCTCACTGGTTTCGTCGCCGTTCTCGACGCCATCCAGGCAGGTCGGCGCCTGACACGTACGGTCCTCGCAGACCCGTGACTGGCAATCCTCGAGCGCCCCGCAATCTCGCCCCGTGGCGCAGGGCTCGCACTGGCCGCCACAGTCGCGATCGCTTTCAGCGCCGTTTTTCAGGCTGTCATCACAGGTTGGCATCTGGCAGACGGCGTCGAAGCAAGCCAGGGTCACGCAGTCGGCGGCGATCTCGCAGGTTTCACCCAGGCCGCACGGCGGACAGCCTCCGCCGCAGTCGATCCCCGTCTCGGCCTCGCTCAGCTGGCCGTCCGCGCAAATCGAGACCGCTGGCACGGGTTCGAAGCGATATTCGGGAAAGGAACAGGCACCGAGCCAGCACGCAGCCAGAACGGCAAGTGCAGCTCGGGGTTTCATGAGGGGTAGGC
>DATLIL010000162.1:0-9129 GCA_035539475.1 Polyangiaceae bacterium | reverse complement strand
CGTCCATACCCCCTGTCCCTGCCTCGGCGGCTGCTTCGGGGCTACCGCTCGGCGATCCCGAGTCGGAGCAGGCTCCGGCGAGACCGGCAGCGAACAACACGAGGAACAGGGAGACATTTCGCCCTTCGATTCGACGCATGCACCATCAGTTACAAGTAGCGCGGGATCGGGTCAGTCCGCTGACGAAAAAAGCGCGTCGGACCCACCGGCGCCGACCGGAACGTGGGCCGGATGACGCTAGCGCGCGCCGGGACCGCGCCGCGAATAGAGGTCGGCGTCCTTGCGACGCATGCGCGGGTGCCAACCTTTGAGCGCGCCGAGCTTGGCATGCTCGCAGCCGCGATCGACGATCGCGAAGCGAGCGTCGTCGAGAAGCCGTGAAGCGCTCGCGTCGTCGGGCGCCAGCTCCTTCAAATCCGGGACGCGCGGTCGCGCAAGCTGCTGTAAAGCGTGGCGACCCTGGCACCGAAGCCCCGCGTCCTCTCTTGGTCCACCACGGGGTTCGGTCTATCAGCATGGCCCTCAGCTGTCACCGGCGGAGCGCTACTTCTTGTCCAGACGAAGCGCACCGTCCCAGCTGTCGGGCGGATTCATCGCGAAGGTGAGGCAGCGGTCGAGCAGGACTCGTGGGAGTGGGTCGTTGGGGAAGCGCTGGGCGAGCGGCTCGAGTTTTCGCGCGGCGATGTCGAAGTCGCCGGCGACGTAGTGCGAGCGCACATCGTCGAGCGCTGAAGCGGGTGCGCGCAGAGCGCGGTCGGATTCTGGGAGGGCGTCGAGGCATTCCCAGAGGTCGACGGGGGCTTCTTTGCCTTTGACGCGCACGCGATCGACGTAGCGGAGATTGAAGGCCGCGCGATCTTGCAGGGCTTGGTGCGTGGCGCCGGTGAGGAGGATCGGGGAGCCGTAGGTGCGGGTGAGGGCTTCGACGCGGGAGGCGAGGTTGACGTTGTCGCCGTAGACGGTGCACGAGAGGCGGTCTTCGCTGCCGACGACGCCAAGCGTGAGCGGGCCGGTGTGGAGGCCAATGCCCATGCCGAGCTTGGTGCCGTGATCGAGGTTGAAGCGAGCGAGGGCGTGGTGATCTTCGATGGCGGCACGCAAGGCGCCGTCGGCGGCCGCGTCGTCGAAGAGAGCCATGACGGCGTCGCCGATGAACTTGTCGACGAAGCCGCGGTGCTGCTGGATGGGCGGGACCATCGCGGCAAAGTAGTGGTTGAGCAGGTCGAAGGTCGCGCTCGGGTCGAGGCCCTCCACCATGGAGGTGAAGGAGCGGAGGTCCGAGAAGAGCGTGGTCATGACGCGACTCACGCTGGCGCCGCGCGCGAGATCCTTCAGGCTATTCTTGTCGAGGAAGCGCACGAATTCGTGGGGCACGAAGCGCTGCCCGGAACGGTGCATCTCGGAAAGCTCGTGGTACAGCCGCGCATTCTTGATCGCGGCGGCAGCGAGGTTGGCCACCGTGGTCACGAGCTGCTCGTCGTCCGCTTCGAACGTCAGGGGCGTTGGGCTCTCGATTGACAGCACGCCCACGAGCTCGTCGCCGTCGAGCAAGGGGACGACGATCAGGCTCTTCACCGACGGCAGCCCGGTGAGCGTGGCCTTGGCGCTCGGGTCGAGGGCCTGAGCGTAGCGAACCGGGACCGCGGTGGACGCGAGACGCAAGAGCTTCTTGCGGCGCGCAACCACGCCGACCGGGCCTTCGTTGACGCCGACCCGGACGCCGACACCGGACTCCGGGTAGCCGATGCTGGCCCGCACCTCCAGCGCATCGCCCTCGATCGGCAAGAGCACGCGTGAGTGCTCGAAGCCGAAAGCGTCGCGCATGGCAGCGAGCACTCGCCGCAACACTTCGGGCAGATCTAGACTGGCATTGACGGCGCTGGCGACCTCACGCAGCACCCGGAGCTCGCGCTCCGTGCGGTTCAGGTCGCCTCCCGCACGCGGATCAGCTCGATCGACTCGACCTCGAAGATTTCTGCGGCCTTGAGGTGCCAGAGGCCAGTCGTGCCTGTCATCGAAGCTATCGCTTCGAGCTGCAGGGCCATCTGATCGAAGACAGGCCCCTCGCGTTGCGTCTCGGTGTGGCGAACCTTGATCTGCCAGATGTCGAGGGTGCGCGGGTCGTTCGTGTGCAGCGTGGCGTAGGGCACCTCACGCAGGTTGCGCATCGTCTTGCTGAAGAACTGGTGCGACACCGCCACGTGCGTCGGATCCACGTACCAGACCTGCGAGACCTGCGAGGCGTTGGGCACACCGTCCGCCGAGCAGGTGCAGATGGTGGCAGGGATGGCGCCCTCGAGCGCGGGTCGGGCGGCGTCCGGGATCAAGCGGTACCTCCGAGGCGCTCGCCCGCGCCGGGACCGGGGCTCTGCGCGAACGCTTCTTCCACCGTGACCTCGATGGTCGTCGCCGGGGCCAGGATGATCGAGGTGTAGAGGCTGGCCGGAAGCCCCCAGTGCTGCTCCGAGGTGACGGCGAGCTTGCCCATCATTTCGCGGGCTGCCTCGATCTCGGCCGCGGTGGCCTCGCGCGCCTTGCCGCGCCCCTTGAGCTGGTAGGCCACGAAGCGCTCCGACTCGTTCATCAGGAGCGTGACGCGATCGGACGCGTCACGGCCAGGCAGCACGCTCAAAAAGCTCGTGCGGGTGACGACGAGCAGATCAGGACCGCCGGGGGGCCCCAGCTGCCAGCCACCGCAGCGAGCGAGATGCGGCCGCCCGCGCCGATCCACCAGGCCAAGCGCGCACCAGCGCGGTGCCGACAGGAACTCGCGCAGCGCTCCGGGGATCATGGGGCGCCGAGCGTATTCGAGCCTCGCCTCCGTGGAAAGCCGGTTGGGGCGCTCAGCCGCCGCGCTTGGCCACTTCCTTCACGTACTTGGCGAGGCCCTCGGCCTGGCTGCGATCGATCGCGCCTCGAAACGAGGGCATGGTGGAGCCGGGTTTGATGGCCTGCGGATCCAGGATCCACGCGGCCACGTCGGAGTCGGGTTTCTCGAGCGCGCCTTTGAGCTTGTCCTTGTACGGTGCGCGCTCTCCGTGGCACGCGGCGCAGCCGAGGTTCACGAACAACGTCTGGGGTGCGTCGCTGGAGCGGGCCTTTTCGAGAGGATGCCCGCCGGGCATGTTCGCGCGCTCGACGGCGGGGAACGTCCGTAGGTAGCGGTAGATGGCTTCGACGTCGGTGCGGTCCAGGCGCGAGAAGAGCGGCATTGGTTTGCGCACCAGGTAACCCTCGGGCGTGACCCCGCGCGTCAGGGCACGCTCGAAATCGTCGAGCGTCCAGCGGCCGATGCCGGTGGCCTGGTCCATCGTGATGTTCTTGCTCCAGATCATGGCGCCGGTAGGATCGGCGAGCTCGAAGCCGCCGGCGAAGGCCTGAGGATGCACCAGCTTGTCCGAGCTGAAGCCTTCGGTGTGGCACTCGGCGCAATCGAGCGCCGCGACCATGTAGCGGCCGTACTCCACGCTCGGAGCCTTGGGGGGAACGGGCACGCCGCTCATGGGCGCATCGACGTTGATGCCCGCGGCGTAGGTGATGATGACCTCGCCGAGCGTTGACAGTTGCGTGGGGGGTTGCAGCTCGCCGCCCGGAGCGAGAACGGGCGGGCCGGAGCGCATGTAGCCGATCAGGGCGGCGACGTCGGCGTCCCCCAGCTTTCCGAAGGCGTTCATCGCCGCCGAGAGCTTGCCATCGGGAAGCACGCCAAAGCGCAGCGTGCGCCCGATCTCGCCGTCGCTGCGGCGGTGCACGCCGCGTTCCGGGTGCGCGAGGTTCGCGGAGTACATCTTGCCGAGGAACGCCGGCACCTCGGCGAGGTGCTTGCCCGTCGCCTTGCCGTCCGACCCGCCGTGGCACTCCATGCACAGGGACTGAAAGAGCAGCTCGCCTCGAGCGAGGCCCCCGGGCGAGGTGTCCGCCACGATCGGTGGGTACGGTACCTCCGCGTAGCTCCGCCCCATCACCCACTTCGCTCGGGCCACCAGACCGGCGACGACGAGCCCGAGGACTCCCAGGGCAAGAGCGCTGAACTTGAGGATTTTGCGACGTGATGTTGCCTTCACGCCCCTATCAGTGGCGCGAAGCGGCGACCCGTTACACCGCTTTCAGAGCGGGGTCTCGAGCAGCAACCTGCGGCCCGCGTCGTCCGTCGCATAGAAGCGGGAGATCGTGCGCGACGACGCGGCCGTGCGCGCCAGGTCCGCCTCGCAGCACGCGTAGATGGCATTGTCCGCCGGATCGAACGTGACCTCCGGCATGTGTTTGATGAGCGCACCGTCAGCCGAGTAGACCTCGACGTCGAGCCTTCGGACGCCGCCGAGCTCCAACGGGATCTTCATGATGAAGAGCTCGATGCCGTCTGGAATGTTCGGAACGGGCTCACTCTGGTCGAAAGTATCCAAGAGAGCGCCCTTGCCGGCCGCGCACAGCTTCTCGACCTCGCTCCTCGTCAGCCAGAGCGAGAGCGAGCCACGCCCATCCAGCTCGCGCAACGAGCGGCGGAGCTGGTGGCGAAACGAAAGCTCGGGCGCGACGCCGGCCAGCGCACGCTCGAACAGGTCCACCTCGTAGCCGTCGACAGCCTCGTCGTCGCCTTGGCCGCGGACGTAGTCGTCCAGGCGCGCCGCCATGAGCTCGAGCTCGTCTGTCATGCTCGCTCCCACGAAATGGGTTTCTCGAGGCAGGCGCGAAGGGCCGCCAGGCTGCGATGGCGAACGATGCGCACGTTCGCGGCGCTGATGGCGAGCGCGTGCGCGATCTCGGCGTCAGCCTCGTCGTTGCAGAACGTGGCGCGGATGACGCGGCGCGCACGCTCCGTGAGCTGCGAGTAGCAGTCTTCGAGGTGCGCACGCCGCACCTCGAGCGGGCTGTCCCAGGCCACGAGATCGGCTTCGGTCAAGCCGTAACGCACGGCAAGCTCCCGCCGGCGGTCGTCGTTGCGCGCGCGTTCCCGCGCCAGATTACGGCAGATGCCGAGAGTGAAGGAGGCGATGCGCGCCGGATCCTGGATGCGCCCTTCGCGGAGGGCCTCGACCAAGAGAACGAGCACGTCGTGCGAAAAGTCCTCGATCGAAGCTGCGCGCAAGCGCCGCTCCGCGAAGGCCCTCACCGCGGGCGTCAACCTGCGGCACACCTCACGTTCGGCGTCGCGATCTCCTCCCACGGCGCGGAGCGCTGCGGGATCGACGTCGCTTTGCGATGCAGCGGCCAGCTCGGCGTTCACGCGGCTAGTCTAACCACGAACAGGCAAGCACGAGTACACGGGCTGAGATTCACTGGAAAAGTGGCCCAATCGGCTTCGCCGGACCCGAGCTGCTGTGTCTACTGCGCTGTGCCCTGCTCTCCACTCTTGCGCGGCACAGCGAATCGCTAGGCGATCGAGGGGCGATCGAGCCGCGTTGGAGCATCGGCGAGCTTCATGACGAGCTCGGCGCGCGCGGCGTTGCCACCCTCGAGAACGTAGGCCAGCTCCTCGAGCGTGAGCAGGTGGACGCGAACCAGGCGAATGGGACCGAGTGGACCGTCGGCGCGAAGCGGCAGCGATCCGAAGCCGGGCGACAAGAGCACGCCAACGCGCCCCTGTGAGTTGACGAAACGCGCTGCGTGCGACGACGGAATCTGCACGTCGTAGACCTCGGTCGACACCGAGCCCAGCTCGTCGATGAGCTCGCCGAGCTGGCCGTGGCTCGCCGCGAGGTGCGCGCAGTGAAAGACCAGATCGTGAAGCCACGTCGCGCCGTAGCGCATCACGCCGTGCTCGCCCTCGCGTGCGACGTCGTCGTCCGTGACGGCGAACATCTCGAGACCGAGGCCGTTCACGTCCTCGGGACCTTCGCCCGAATCGTACGGGTCCGATAGCCCGTCGCTCGCGATCAACACGAGCTCGCCCGATTGCGCAACGCGATACGCCTGCCGCATGCCCGGCCAGCGCGGACCGCCCATCAACGACGGATTGATCGCGTGCGCGATCACGTCGGTCTCGAGCGCGCCCCAGCTCGACCACGTCCGCTCCAGCACCGCGTGGGTCGCCGCCGCGAGCTTCTCCGTGGCTTTCTCGCTGCGCTGCTCACTCCTGGCGTTCTGCTTGGGCTTCGCGACCGCCTTCTTCGTCGCCTTCTTCGCGACCCGCTGCGCGCCCTTGCTCTTCGTCATTCCTCAGACGGTATCAGGCGAACGCGACGGTCTCAAACCCTGAACTTGCGCTCCGCCGACTCCACCACCGAGGCGAGGATGTTGCGCCGTTTCATGGTTGCGATCGTGTGCTGGTTGACTTGCTTCGCGTCCACGTCGTTCCCGGCACTCGTCATCGCGCTCACGAGTCCGTTCAGTGCCGCGAAGTACTTGATGTGACCGAATGTGTCTGCAGCCCGGTCAGGCTCATTGAGCAGGGCCGCGGTCAGCGTCTTGGCCGCCGCCGATACGTCAGCCTTCGCGCTACGGATGGCGAACTGTGAGCGGTCGTCGCCGATTTCCAGCACCTTGTAGTTACGCAGCTTCGGCAGCGCCAGCGCTCTCGTCGCGTGCAGCGCGGCAGGATTGGCCGTGCAACGCGCGGCAATCTCCTCGAGCGTATTCATTGCAGCAGGCAGCCCCGGCGCGCCGCCGAAGACCAGGCAGCGCGCTGCGTCCTCCGTGAAGTAGTCGGGGGCGAGCTTGCTTTCCTCGTCGCTACCAGGTCGCGCCACGTGGAGCGTCACGACGTTCGAGAAGACGATTTCGCCGCCCACGTCGACTGCGGCGCGCACGCTGTAGGTCCCCGGCTCGTCGATGAGCCAGCCTTGTGCCGAGGCACTGACGAGATGTGCCCCATAAAGCGATGCCCCTCGGTTCAAGGGCGTCGCGTGCTGTACGCAGCATTGCGCCGTGACCATCGGCCGCCAGCGCCGTGTCACGCCTCCAGAGCGTTGCACCCAGACCGTGATCCGTTCATCGAGCACTTGCGCGTCAACGGGAGCCTCGGAAGCTGATGCGTTCGTGAGCTTGAACTCCATCACCACCGGCTCCAGGAAGCTGAAGGCGTTGCTCTCACGGTTGGCCCTCAGTGTCAGCGCCCAGCGACCCGTCTGCGTTGCGTCACTGTCACCGTCCAGTCCCGCGTTCGAGTGGAGGAAGTTTGCGTTCCCCATCTGAACGAAGTGCCGTGGGGCGTGGCGCATGAACACGAGCTCGTCGTCATCGAAGCGAAAGCGGAAGGTGGAGAAGAACGCCTCCACGCCGCCCACCACGTCCTGCGGATAGTTCATGAACGTGCGTGACTCGGAATGGGGTATCCACTGCGACTCACGAAAACAGTGCGGGAGGTTGAAGGCATGCCCGATCTCGTGGGCCGCTGCGTAGAACTTCATGCGCTGGTGCCACGCCGGGTTGCTGTCCGACGGCGCCCACCTCTTCTGCAACTCTTCGATGCGGGTCGTGAAGACTGCCGCGCCCAGCCGTTGTGAAGCTCCAATCTGGTCGAACATGAGCCCCCACCTGGCTCTATGCGGATCGCTGACAGAGTCCTCGGGCTGCGCGGCGAAGAGTACCCATACCGCCCATTGCGGACGGTCTGCCCAGCGCGACCAGTACGTGACCATCGCGTTGTGCAGTTCTGCCTTCGACCACGCCCCGTCGGCGCCCGCATCGGAGAGTTGAATCTCCTTTGCGTCCGACGACATGCTGACGCCGAACCCGGCTCGATCGAAGACGGTCGCGAGCGACAGCGTCTCCAGCGGCAAGTCTTTGGGGCGGGTGGGGTGCGTGCTCGTGTCGTAGCTCGTTACCTCTGGCGCTGCCCCTTGCACCCGCGCGAGGTCGATGTCGACCGAATCGAAGTGTCGTGACTCGAAGGTCAGCGGGTAGCTTCTGGGTTCGATCTCGGGCCCCTCGAGCGTGAGGACGTAGCGTTCGTGACCCTGTTGGTCACGCGTCGCCTCGAACAAGAAACGCTCGAAGCGAGGGAAGACCTCATCGAGCAAGTGGGAGCTCCCCAGGTTCCCTCCCGCCGTACCGGGCAAGGAGGACGAAGTGTCCTGGTTGATTCGATTGGCCGTGATCCAGCGATGGACGCCGGTGCGCTTGTCAACGCTGACCAGGGCCTCCGCGGTATACGTCTTTGCCGAAGTATCCTCGCGGACGGTGATCGAAATGCGGTCTTGCGGAAAGAAGCCGTCGACATCCACTCTCACCCAGATCTGCAAGACAGCCGGAGCGCCCGGAAAGGAACCAACGGAGTTATTGTAGTGGTAGCGGCCGCTGACGGATCTTCCGGCAAGCCCGTGCGGCGCCCGTGTGGGTCGCCACTTCCATCCACGGAATCGCACGAGATCCTCCAGATAATCCTCCGAGCCTGGTTTCCCGCTTCCCATTCAGCCTCCTTGCTTTCGGCGCAGTACGCTCGATGATGGCTTGCACGGAGTAGAGTCGAAGACTCTGAAGCGGGGCAAGAGCAAAGGCCCCAAGAGCTCCACGCCGACTTGCGAAAAGGTGCTGCACTGGGCTGGACTCGGCTAATATCGCCGGAGTCAGGGTGCGCATGAGGGCGAAATTCGCGTTGTTGAGTTTCCTTGCCGGCCTCGGCTGCAGCGAAGAAGACGGCATCGATTACTGCGTCGAGACCGGAAAGGCCGCCACTCCACCCGTCGGCTGCAATGGGAACCCGGTCGTCGTGCTCGCCACGTCCGAGAACAGTCTCGAGCGCTGGGACGATCAAATCGCCTACTCGCACCAGGCCGTCGCTCTGGATGACGACAACGTCTACTGGGCGAACATCAACGGCAACGTGCTGAAGACGCCGAAAGGTGGCGGGGACACCGAGTGGCTCATCGGCGAGTCAGCCTGCTCGATCTCCGACGTGGCCGTCGACGACGGCTTCGTCTATTTCGGGCAGAACTGCAGCGGAGACCCTGTCGCGTTGAGGGGCACCGTCCAGCGCCTCGACCAGACGACTTTCCCCCCCACCGTGCTCTTTTTCGCCGACCTCACCGAAGTGCGCCAAGTGCAGCCAGTGGGCGACCGCGTCTACTTCACGAGCGACGACTTCGTGAGCTCCCGGCTCAGCATCGTGCCGAGCGACGGCGTGGGCAACCTGGAGATCCTGCTCCAGTCGGACGCGCCGCATCTGCCGTACGTCGTCGACGGCACCGCCCT
>DATLIL010000161.1:0-2653 GCA_035539475.1 Polyangiaceae bacterium | reverse complement strand
CAGCGCCACCTTGTCGCCGCGCAGGCCGGGTAGGCTGTGGTCGACGACCAGCACCGAGAAACGTTCGCGGGCCGCGGAGAGCTCCTCCAGCGCCTGCTCACCGGTCGACGCCAGCACGACCTCGTAGCCCTCGCGCTCGAGGATGCGTTTGCCGAGCTGGCGGATCAGCGGCTCATCGTCACAAAAAAGAACTACGCCCGGTTGCGTAGTGGTTTGCGGCGCAGTTGGCCCTGGCGCTGCGCGCTTCTCCTCCCGCCTGGGCTCGGCCAGCGGCAACACGACCTCGAAGCGCGTGCCCCGCCCCGGCTCCGAGTCGATGCAGAGCGCGCCGCCGTGCCGCTTGACGATACCGAGCGTCGCGGAGAGACCCAGGCCTCGCCCCGGACCCTTGGTCGAGAAGAACGGATCGAACATGCGATCGATCACGTCGGCGGTCATGCCCACGCCGTCGTCGGTGACGCGGAGAAATGCGTAGCGACCGGGCGGAGGCGCCGTCGGCAGCCAGGCGCGGTCGGTAGCACCGAGGTAGTGGGCGACTCCCGTTTCCACCTGCACGATGCCCCCGCCTTCGGGCATGGCCTGCGCGGCATTCGTGATCACATTGACCATGATCTGCGACAGCTGGCCCGGATCAGCGCGCACCAGGGGCGGCTCGCCCGCAGGCGGCAGGTCGATGCGGACGGCGCGGTCGATCAGCGGACGCAGCATGCGCACGGCGGCGCGCACGCAGTCATGGAGGTCGAGCGTCTCGAGCGTGGTCGGCGCCTGCCCCACGTAGGCCAGGAGCGAGGCGTTGAGGGAGGCCGCGCGCTCGGCGGCGACGCGGATGTCGTGCACGACCTCGGCCAGGGCCGGACCGCCTTCGAGCATCGTCTCGGCCAGCGTGGCGTTGGCCAGCACGCTGGTCACGATGTTGTTGAAATCGTGGGCAATGCCGCCCGCCAGCGTGCCCAGGCTCTCGAGCTTCTGCGCCTGCCGCATCTTGTCCTCGAGCCGGCGCGTGTGACTGACGTCACGAGCAATGGCGAGAAATACGGCGGTGCCCGCGTCGTCGAGCGGGCAGACGTTGATCTCCAGCCACAGAAGCTCGCCGTCCCGGGGCAGGCGAGCCTCGAAGCTCACGCGCGTCTCGTTGGCGCGCAGACGCTCGAGCGCCCGCTCCGTCGCCGCGCGATCGTCGGCCAGCACGAGCTCGGGCAAGCACTTCTTGGCCAGCTGCACCATGGTCAGCCGGCACATTTCGTGAAAGCGCCGGTTCGAGTAGACGACTCGTCCGGCAGTGGCGAGCTTGAGGATGCCGTCGTCCGCGCTCTCGACCAGCTTGCGGTAGCTGGCTTCGGTCTCGCTCATGCCAGCGCGAGTCGTCAGCGTCGAGACCAGGAGCAGCGCCGGTTCCCCCTGCCAGTTGATCTTGTGCAGGATCGAGCTCAGCGGCCGCACGCGGCCCCAGGCGTCGAAGAAACGATTTTCGAGCGGCGCCGAACGCACGGCGTCCGAGTCGATGAAGGCACCGAGCTCCGCCAGCACGCGCGCCAGATCTTCGGGATGAACGAAGGGGTTGTCCTTGTTCGGGAAGCCGAAGTCGGCGACGGTCAAGCCCGTCTCGTGCACGAACGCCCGGTTCGTCCACAGCATGTCGCCGTTCGTTTTCCACACGAACACGAGCTCGTCGAGTGAATCGGCGAGCGCAATGAATGCCTCCAGTCCCCGACGATCGCTGTCGAGCACGCCCCGAGGGTACACCTGACCCTGGCAGTTTGCAGCAAGGCACACGAACGCCACGCTGGGGCGTGCACGCGGCCGAGAAGCAGGTTTTTTCGAGCTCCACCTGCGTCAGGACGCGCGGCCCGGTCATTGCACCCTTGTACCCAGGCCATGCCTACGGTCGTGGAGTCCCTTGCAGAGCGGGTTTTTCGCTTCTTGCGCACGCTGCTCGTCGGCAGCTGGGCCACCGTGGCAGACTTTGCGGTGCTCGCCCTGTGTGTGCGGGTGCTCGAGCTCGAGCCGTCCGTGGCGCGCGCCCCAGGGCTCCTGGTGGGGGGGCTGGTGCAGTTCTTCGGCAGCCGGTCCTACGCCTTCCGCGCGCAATCCGGCAGTGTTTCGCGGCAGGCCAAGCTGTTCGTGCTGCACGAGCTCGTGGGCATGCCGCTCAACCTGCTCATGTTTCGCATGATGCTGTCGGCGATGAGCTTCGCGCCGGCGGAGGCCGTCAGCTTGCTGGCGAACTTCGTCGTGTTCCTGGTCTACTCGTACCCGGTGCGGCGCTTCATCGTGTTCAGCATCCCGGCGCCGGCGCCGGTGCCCGTGCCGGTCAAGACACAGTAGGTCGCAGCGACTCGGCCGCCTCGGCGTGCCAGGCGGGATTGCTGGCGAACGCGGCCGCGCAGGTCAGCGAGCAGAAGAAGTACTCGGTGCCGCGATAGCGCAGCTGCCCTGCTGCCAACCGCCGATCGAGCGGCAGCCGGCAGACCGGATCGACCGGCGTCTCGGTCACCCCGAGCACCAGCGCCAGTGAGTAGAGCGGCACCGTGCCGCGCACGTTCTTGAGCGGCACCGCGCCGAGCTCGGCCACGGGAATTCCGCTCGCGCGCGCCGCCACGGCGATCGGCTCCGTGCCGAGCACCTCGCCGGCGTAGGCTTCGGCGGCCACGCG
>DATLIL010000160.1:0-4658 GCA_035539475.1 Polyangiaceae bacterium | reverse complement strand
GGCTCTTGGTCTGCAGGTAGGGCTGGTCGTCGTGGACGAGAACCTCGGCGCGCAGCGCGTCGTGGCAGCGACCGACCTCGAGCACGGCCCAGCTCAGCGCGTCGACGTCGAGCGCACCGTGGATCCGCAGCGCCAAGGAACAATTCAGGAGCGGCTTGCCTGGGTGCAGCTGGTCGAGAAGCCAGAGGCGGCGTTGGGCCTGCGAGAGCTGAGCCTTGTGCATTGAGAGTTACCTATCCGGTCAAGCGAACCCCCCCGGATTCCGTCGAACGCAGCGCGGCGACGTTGCTCGCCGGGCGCACGGCGGGAGGCGGTGCCGTTTGGGGTTTTCTGTAACGGGCGCGGGCCGCAGCCAGGGCCCGCTTCAAGGCGCGTCCGGCGAGCTCGGCCGCCTGAGCGCTGACTATGTCGAGGTGGCTGCAGCTGAGCTCGACCACCGTGAGCTCACCGCGCACGTAGTCTCGCCAGCCGTTGGACTCGTGCGGGCGGTGACCAATGCCGCCGTCTCGCGAAAGGCGCGGGTCCGCGCGCAGCAAGAGGACGTTGCCGACGTAGGGCTCCGGCGTGTACCCGTGGATCGCCTGCTCCGAGGCGTGCCACACGGCGTCGTGGCGGTACTTGAAGGGGTTGTTCCGCGCCAGCCGAGCGCGTACGGCGCGTACGGCGCCGTAGAACTCTTCGCGAATGCGCGCGACCATGCGATTGGGCAGGTAGAGCAAGCCCTCGCGCCGATAGTTCTGTACGTGCGCGTCGAGGCGTTCGAGCAGCGGCCACGAGGGCAGGACCGGGTTCACCGTGTCGATGAAGACGACCAGGCCGACTTGCTCGTCGCGTTCGCGCAGCAGCTGCGCCATCTCGTAGGCGCACAGGCCGCCGCCGGAGTAACCGCCGAGATAGTACGGTCCGTGCGGCTGAATTCCGCGGATGTCGGCCAGAAACTCCTCGGCCATGTCGCGGATGCGGCGGTGCGGCGCGAGCTCACCGTCGACGCCGCGAAACTGCAGGCCGTAAAACGGTTGATCGTCGCCGAGCGCGCGGGCGACGTGGCGCAGGTTCATCGGGTTGCCGCCGACGCCGGCCACGCAAAAGACCGGTGGCAACGAGCCGCGCGGCTGGATCGGAACGACCGTCGTCCAGGGCGCCGACTTCGCCTGCGCGCGCTGCGAGCGCATTTCACCCAGGCGTCGGGCGAACGCCTCCACCGTGGGGCACTCGAATAGCGTGGCCAGTGGCAATCGCAGCCCGAAGCTGCGCTCGACTTCGTTCGAGATCTTCACTGCCAGCAGTGAGTGCCCGCCGAGGTCGAAGAAGTTATCGGTCAGGCCCACGCGCGGGACGTCGAGCGCTCTCTGCCAGATCTCGCACAGACGTCGCTCGCGCTCGTCGCGCGGAGCCACGTAGGCTCGATCGGGCAGGTCCGCCGACGAGGGCTCGGGCAGCGCCTGACGGTCGACCTTACCGTTCGTATTGAGCGGCAGCGCTGGCAGCTGCACCATCAGCCGCGGCACCATGTACTCGGGCAGCTTGCTGCGTAGCGCCGCCTGCACGGCCTCGTCACCCTCGTAGTCCGCATTGGTGACCAGATAGGCGACCAGGCGCTTTTCGACGCCGCTGCCGCGCGCGACCACGACCGCGTCCCGCACGCCGGGCAGCGCGCGTGCGGCCGCTTCGATCTCGCCGAGCTCGATGCGGTAGCCGCGGATCTTCACCTGCTGATCGTTGCGTCCGACGTAGAGCACGGTGCCGTCCGCCGCGTAGCGCACCAGATCGCCGCTGCGGTACAGCCGAGGCGCGACCTCGGGCCTGATCGTGTTGACGATGAAGCGCTCGGCCGTGAGCTCCGGTCGCTTGAGGTAGCCGCGGGCGACGCCGGGGCTGCCGATGCAGAGCTCGCCGGGCGCGCCCAGGGGTACCGGCCTGCCCGTCGGGTCCAGAATGAACAGACACGTGTTCGGCAGTGGCCGCCCGATCGCGCGCCCGCCCTTCTCCATCGGGCCCAGCGTGGCGTACACCGTCGTCTCGGTGGGACCGTAGATGTTGACGACCTCGCCCCGGACGAGCTCGCAGAGCTTCGTCGCCAGCTGCTCGGGGATGCTCTCGCCGCCGCACAGGAGCTGCTTCAGGCCGGCCAGCGCCTCGCGACCGTCCGCGTCCGAGAGCAGCATCTGCGCCTGCGAGGGCGTGCACTGGAAGTGCGTGACGCCGTGACGCTTCACCAGCGCCGGAATGGTGTAGCGGAGGTTCGTCGCCTCGCCCAGCACCGAGTCGCCGACCATGACCAGGCGCTTGCCGCAGCAGAGTGAACCGAGGATCTCGATCGTGCTCATGTCGAACGAGATGCTCGCGCTGCCCAGCCACACGTCGCTCGTGTCGCACTTGATCAGGTGATGAACGGCGTCGAGAAAGCTGACCACGTTGCGGTGCTCGGCCATCACGCCCTTGGGCGTGCCGCTCGAGCCCGAGGTGTAGATGATGTAGGCCAGCTGCTCCGGGCGCTCCGGGCGCAGCAGTCGCGTGGCGGGCTCGTTCTGCAGCTGCCCCGCGTCGCGATCGACGAGGAATAGCTCGGCCTCGGTCTTGATGCGCGCGGCGATGTCGCTGCTCGAGATCAGGATCTTGGCCTCGGAGTCGCACAGCAGCGTCGCGATACGCTCGTCGGGATAGGTCGGATCGAGGCCGACGTAGGCGCCGCCTGCCTTCAAGATCGCCATCATTGCGATCACCTGCTCGACGCCCTTGTGTACGCACACGCCGACCAGCGACTCTGGTCCGACGCCGCGACGTGCCAGCAGGTTGGCCAGGCGGTTCGCGCGCATGTCGAGCTCACGGTAGGTGAGCGACTGCTCCTCGAACAGCAGCGCGACTTCGTCCGGGCGCTTGTCGACGACGCGCTCGAACATTCGGTGCAACAGCCCGCTCTCGTTCCACGGGCGGGCCGTGTCGTTGAGCTCGTACAGGACGCGGTGCTCGTCCGCCTCGCTCATCACGGGCATCTCGCTCAGGCGCGCGCTCGGATCGTCGGCGATCGCCTCCAGCAAGCAGACCCAGCTGCGGAAGAACCGCGCCGTGGTCTCGGCGTCGAAGATGTCGGAAGCGCCCTCGATGGCGAGCCAGAAGTTCTCGCCGTGGTCGTGCATCCAGAACGTCAGATCCGTCATCGCGAAGCCGGTGAAGGCCGGCACGAACTCGAGCTCCAGCTCGCCCACGTGACTGATCGGTTGGCCGCCGTCCTGGTAGCTGTAGAAGACCTGGAACAGCTGCGACTGCTGGGCGGAGCGGCCCGGCGACAGGATGTGCAAGAGCTCGTCGAACGAGACGTTACCGTGCGCCAGGGCGTCGATCTGGCGATCGCGCACGCGGCTCAGGAGCTCGTCGAAGCGGGTGCAGGTGCCCAGATCCGAGCGCATCACCACGGTGTTGAGGAACATGCCGACCTGCTCCTCGAAGCCCTCGTGACCGCGGTTCTGCAGCGGCACGCCGATGCCGAAGTCGTTCTGGCCGCTGTAGCGCCAGAGCAGAACCTGTATGCCGGCGAGCGCCAGCATGTTGACCGTCGCTCGCTGCGCTCGGGCCACGCGGCGCAAGCGTTCGCTGAGCTCGCGGTCGAGCCAGCACTCGGCGTGATGGCTGGCGTGCGAGGAGTGGCCCGCGCGCTGCCGATCGCTCGGAAGATCGAGCTGTACCGGCATGCCGGTGAGCTCCTTGCGCCAGTAGTCGAGGTGCGAGGCCCGCTCCGGCGCCTGGCGCACCCGCTTCTGCCAGCGAGCGAAGTCCGCGAAGCTGAGGCCGCTGACGGGCGGCATGGCCAGCCCCTGCACCCGCGCCTCGTACAGCGCCCTGATCTCGCGCAGCAGGATGTCCTGCGACGGGCCGTCGAAGACGACGTGGTTGATCACGATCACGAGCACGTGCTCGACGCGCGTGGAGCGGAACAGGTAGAAGCGAGCGAGCGGCGTGCGCGCCTCGAAGTCGAACGGGCGGGTGAGCTCCTCGTCTCGCCGCGCCAGGATCATGCGCTCGCGCTCGGCGTCTTCCAGGTGCGAGTAGTCCTCGAACTCGAGCCGCAGGTCACGGCCGGTCGGGCTTTGAAAGGGTTCGTCCTGATACTCGACGACCTGGCTGGTGAGCGCATCGTGGCGGCGGCCGATCTCCGTCACCACCCACGACAGCGCGTCCAGGTCGAGCTTGCCGCGCAGGCGCAGGACCAGCGGAATGTTGAGGAAGGCGCTGCCGGGATCGAGCCGATCGAGAAACCAGAGCTGGTGCTGCGCCGGAGTCAGCGCGGCCGGCAGGCTGGCGTCTTGGTCCCTGCTCGGCTGTGGTCCGGTCTCGTGGCCCTGGGCGCTCTTCAAGAGCTCCGCGATGAGCTCGCGCTGCTCCTGGATCTGGCGCTTGAGCTCGGGCGTGAGAGCGCCCTTGGGCGCGCTGACTCGTAGGCGATCGCCGTCGATCGAAAGTCCGATCTGCAAGCTGTTCAGCTCGTGAATGAGCGCCGCGACGGTCACAGCAGGTGCTCCTCCCGCTCAGCCAACCACGAGCTCGCGCGCACGCCCGAGCCGCGTTGCATGGTCAGCGTGGCCTCGATGTAATCAGCGAGCGCCTTCGCCGTCGCGCTCTGGAAGACAACGCGCACGGGCAGCTCGACGCCCGAGAGGGCG
>DATLIL010000159.1:0-6147 GCA_035539475.1 Polyangiaceae bacterium | reverse complement strand
GTGCTCGACATCGAGACGCTGCGCAGCAACCGCGGCGATCGACGCAAGGCGACCGTGGCCCGCTCACGTCAGCTCTGGGGTGCCGTGCTGAACGACGAGAAGGGCACGGCCGAGCTCAGGCGGCACTCGTTCCTGATCGCCGCGCTGAACCGCATTCTGGGCATTGCCACGGCGAAGAAGGACGAGAAGACCGTGGAGACGGTGAACGCACTGCTCGCCAAGGAAGAAGAGCGCCACACGCGCAAAATGAGTGCCTTGCGCGCCGGCGCAGGAGGTCAGCCATGATCACGTCTCGTTGGCCTGCCATCTGTTCGACGCTCGCGCTCGCGCTGTGGGTCTCGGGCTGCAACATGCTGAAGAAGAAGGACGACGCAGCGCCCGCCGCCTCGGCTCCAGCCGTGACCGCCGCTGCGGCGACGGCGGCCGCACCGAGCGCCGCTGCTCCCGCTCCAGCTGCCGCCGCCGAGCTCGCGGACGACGCGATTCCGGCGAGCGAGGATTTCGAAGACGAGACCTTCGCCAAGATCTCCGAGCAGACCTACAAGACCGACCTCGAAGCCCTGAAAAAGGAAATCGAGGAGCCGTAGCGTCAAAAAACTCCGCTTGGCCCAAAACAACACGGCGTTGACGCTCGCCGGCCACTGGTACCGGGTGCGCCCTCTAGCTCCGTCCTCGATCTGCAGCGTCTCGCTGCTGACCTTCGCCCTCTACGCCTGTTCGTCCGACCCCGCCGCTGAGCCGCCCACCGCATCGGGCGGCTCGTCGGGCAGCGGCGCCGGCCCCAGCGCGGGCACCGCGGGCACTGGAGCGACGGCGGGCACGGGTGGCACGGCGAGCGGCGGCACGGCGGGCGCGTCGGCGGGAACCGGCGGTTCTCAGGGCGGCTCGGCCGGCGACGCGGGTTCGTCCGGCAGTGGTGGCTCGGCGGGCTCGTCTGGCTCCGGAGGCTCGAGCGGCAGCGGACCCATGAAGCAGTGGTCCTGTCCGGGTGAGCCCTACGCCGAGCAGATGAAGGGGGAGGAGACCGACGTCTGCGTCGGGTTCGCCTACTCGGGCAACTGGAGCGAGGGCCCGACCTGGATCGCGAGTCAGAACGCCTTCTTCTTCACGAACTTCCCGATCGGCAGCTACGAGGGCGGCGACATCATCAAGGTCACGCCCGAAGGCGAGTGCACCCTCTGGCTCGAGGACGTGGGCTGCAACGGCCTTGGCGTGAGCACGACGGGCAACCTGCTCGCCGCCTGTCAGCTGCCGCGCGCGGTGATGGAGTACGACGTCGCGACCAAGGTAGGCACGGTCGTCGCCGACATGGCCGAAGGCGAGATGCTCGATTCGCCGAACGACCTGATCCAGCGCAGCGACGGCAACATCTATTTCTCGAATCGCACGGCTGAGCTCGGGCCTCGCCCCGAAGGCCTCGGCGAGGGGCTCGTGCGCATCGACCCGATGGGCAACGTCACGGTCATCCAGATGGGCGCCTTGAACGGCGTCGGGCTCTCGCCGGACGAGAACCAGCTCCACGTCGTCAACATGGGCACGTGGACGCTCGACGCCGACGGCACTCCGGGAGCGAACGGAGGCCCGACCCCGAACGGTGACGGCTTCGCCGTCGACTGTGCCGGCAACATCCTGGTCGAGGGCACGAACTCCGCCTTCGGTGGTGCCGACATGAAGACGCTCCTCGTCGTGGGACCGAACAACGCGAAGTTCATTCAGATGACGGTTCCCGGGCTGCCGTAGAGCGCGAGAGCACGCAGGCTGGGCAAGCGCCGCCGTTTCTGCCAGAATTCCGCGGCAATCCTGCGCCAATGCTAGTTTGTCCCGAATGTGGTGGGTCGGAGCCCGGGGGGGCGATGTGCCCTCGAGACGGTAACCAGCTCGTGGACTCCGGGCAGGACGATCTGCTCGGACGCACGATCGGCAACTACCGCGTCGCCCGGCTACTGGGGAAGGGCGGCATGGGCGTGGTCTACCTGGGTGTGCAGGCGGACATCGGCAGCCGCGTGGCGATCAAGGTGATCAATCACGCGGGCGCGCGGGACGGCTCCGACGTGCAGCGCTTTTTCGCCGAAGCGCGCAGCGTGAACATGATCCGGCACCCCGGCATCGTCAGCGTGCTCGATCTGGCGTACCTCCCCGATGGTCGTCCGTACATCGTGATGGAGCACATCGACGGAGCGTCGCTGGCGCAGTGGATGCGCAGCGGAGTCGGCGCACGCCGCCTGCTCGCCCTGGGCATCGAGATCCTCGAAGCGCTGGCCGCCGCCCACGCGGGCGGCATCGTGCACCGCGATCTCAAGCCGGACAACGTGATGGTGACGCCGGAGGGCCGTGTGAAGCTCCTCGATTTCGGCATCGCCAAGCTGCGCGTCGAAGGCGAGCCGACGCAGCACCTGACCAACACCGGCGCCGTGATCGGAACGCCCACGTACATGTCTCCCGAGCAGGCGTTGTCACGCCCTGCCGACGGGCGCTCGGATCTCTATTCTTTCGGCATCCTGCTCTACCAGGGCCTCGCCGGTCACGTGCCGTTCAGGGGCAACAGCCTGTTCGAGCTGCTTCAGCAGCACGTGTCCATGCCGGCGCCAACGCTCACACGACCGGATCTGCCCGAGGCGCTGGCACGGCTGCTCGCGCGCATCCTGTCGAAAGATCCGGCAGGGCGACCGCAGAGCGCGCTCGAGCTCCGCGCGGAGCTTTTGGCCCTCCTGCCGCACGTGCCCGACAATCCACCGCCGGCCACGCACGCAGGCGCGAGTTATCCGCCGGCTGCCGACACCTCGCTCGGAGGTTCGACGCAGTGGCCCCTGGTCCAGCGTCATCACGCGCAAGAGACCAACTCGTTCGGCCTCGGTGGTCCGCCGTCGCACCCAGGTCTGGCCGCGCCAGCGCACGTCGCCGGCCGACCCTCGATTCCAGCACACGCGAGCGTGGCTCCCCAGCAGGGCTCTTTGGGCACGCCCTGGATCCTGATCGGCGTTGCGGGCGTGATGCTGCTCGTGCTCGCTGGCCTCGTCATCACGATCGTGGCCCTGGTCGTCGCGGAGCAACCGGCGAGCTCGACCCAACCGCCCGTCATCGTGGTCGCGGCCCCCGGAGCGCCGCCCACGCCGGCCGTGCCCGAGATCTCCGGGATCCCGTCCGCCTCCCTCCAGGCTGAAGCGCAGCAGCCGGAGCGCACCGCGGCCGTTGTATCACCGCGCGCGATCGCGGCGCCCGCGCAGCAAACCGCCGCTGCTCAGCAGGGCGCCCCGCCGGCACCGGCAGGAACGCCTGCGAAGCAAGAGCCGCCGACCGAAGAATCCACGTTCGTGGATCCGCTCGCCAAGGTCAAGGCAGCGCGCCTGGCGCCCGGCAACGTGAAGATCGAGTCGAGACCCACCGGCGCCAGCATCACCTTCGACGGTCGTTCGGTCGGTAAGGCTCCGCTCGATCTGGGCAAGGTCGAACAGGGCAGCTACTTCGTCGTCTGCACGCTCGCGGGCCACAAGTCGCGCACGTTCACGGTCAAGGTCAGCTTCGGCTCGACCACGGTGATCTGCGACCTCGACCCCGAACCGAAGAAGTGAACGTCGAAGTGAAACCCGTCAGGGCGGTGGTGCCAGCGCTTCGGGCTCGATCCGGTAGATGGTGTGGGGGAACGGATCGGGCGCGCAAAAAAGCTCGGCTTCGTTGGTGAAGACGAAGCCGCAGGGCGCGAGGGCGGGGAGCTTGGCCTGCGAGCCGTCGGCGGTGGAGACGGAGTACCAGTTGCCGTCTCTCATGAGGATGATGAGCTTGCCGTCGAAGAGGACGAGAGGGGCGAACGTATCGAGCTCCCAGCTGGTCATGACCGTGGGTAGGTCGAACAACATGCCCTCGATGACGGTGCCCGCGCGGGAGTAGCGATGCACCTCGGTGTGAGTGCCCTGCTTGTCGAGGACGTAGTACCAATCCGCGTCAACAGGTGGCAGCGGGAAAGGGTGATCCCACGTCGAGGACGGGGGAGCGATGCTGCGCAGCTCTCCGCTCGCCAGGTCGAAGATGCCGGTGAAAATCGAACCGTACGCGGCCCGCACGATCATCTCGTCGGTTTCGACCTTCCAGATCTGCTCGATGTCGCCGTTCGCCATCGGCTCCACTGGATCGTCGGGGCCGAAGCCGCGCCGGAATAAATCGCGCACGAAGACCACCCAGAAGATGCCCGCTGGCCCCACCCTGAGCGACTGGATTGCGCCGCCCTCGGGAGTGCTCGAGAACAGAAGCGAGTTGGTGCCTGTCGCGAGATCGTAGGCGTGAACCTCGTATTCCGAGTGGTAGTAGAGAACGCCGTCGTACAGCTGGAGGTCGGCGCGCGGGCCGCCGACACTCGTCACCAGCACTTCGGAGCTGACGCCGTTGCGTGGAAGTCGGTGAATGTCGCCGGGCTCGAGGGTGGGGTACGCCGGATGAGTGACGAAATAGAAGTTTTCGCCATCGGCGACGATCTCGTTCGAGATGGGGACGTCGCCGACCACGACCGTGAGGCCAGGCGTCGGGTCGCCGCCTTCGCCGCCTTCGCCGCCTTCGCCAGCGGTCGTTGCGCCCGCTTCACCAGCGCCGCCCATGCCCCCGTTGACGATGGGCGCGCCGCCGTCGCTAGCCATACCCGCCGCGGTCCCGCCCGTGCTGCCGTTCGAGCTGCCACCGGCCGCGCGCTCAGCGCTGTTTCTCGCGCTCTGGCCGCAGCTTACAGCGAACAGCAAGGCAGCGCTGGCTCCCGCCAACCGACTCGGACGCACGGCCTCCACCCCCCATTGGTGTCCGGAGCGGGCGCCCCGGATCACTCAAAAGAGCTGAATCGGGACCCGCACGGTGACGTCATCACCCGAGAAGGGCTCCATGGACACCTGCTTGAGGCGCTCCTCGAGGCAAGTGGCGGTGCGCGTCGCGGCATATGAATCCAGCACTCTTACAGCGGTGACCTGACCCGAGGGTGCAAAGGTCACGACCGTGTCGGCGGTCCCGGCAGGGTCGGGCTTTTGCCGGCAACGCGATGCAGGCAGTGAGTTCTTGCCGACGGCGACGCGCGCCGCCAGCGTCGGAGCGAGCGACTTCTCGTCGTTGCTCGTTGGTGTGTCGATCACCGCGGGACGAGGCGGTTCGCGAACGGGCTTTGGCTTGGCTTTGGGAGCAACGTCGGCGTGCTTTTCGATCTTGGGCAGCTCCACCTTGGGCTCGGGAGGCGCGGCGCTGACGGTTGCGGCGGGCGCGGCCGACGCGGTCGGCGCGGGCTCGACGGGACGCACTTCGGGCTCTGCGACCGCAGCCGCTGGCTCGGGTGGAGGCGCTGGTTCGGCCGTGGACGTGGCTTCTGCCACTGGCTCCACCGCTGCCGGCGTCTGCTCTTCGGACGGCTTGGTCAGCACCCAGATCGCAGCCGCTGCAGCAACCGCCGCAAGAGCGAACCAGACGCCCTTGCCACTCGACGGCTCCTCCGCTGCTGGTGGTGGTGAGCTGCTCTTCGCTTCACGTTTCGCCACTGGAGACTCGACGGGCAGGGGTAGCGTCTTGCCCTTGTCGACAGTCTGCGTCGTCGAGCTCTTCGTCCGGATGCGTCTCTCGGTCGGAGCTGGGTTCGACTCGATGACGACGGTCTTCGTCTTGGCCGGTGGCTCCTTGTCCATCACCAGCGTCGAGCCGAGGCCCTCTTTCTTCTCGCTCGGCTTGGCCTTGGCCGTGAGGTCTTCGCGCACGGGCGCGGCCTCGGTCTTCGCCGTCCCGATGGCGCCCGGATCACCGATGCCGACCATCGTGCCGGAAAACTTTCGCTCTCCGCTCTCCGCCTTGGCTGGCGCCTTCTTGGGCTCGTCGCCGAGACCCATCATCGTGCCTTTGAATTTCGTGGCCTCACCACTCTCGGCGGCAGGTGCTTTGCTGGGCTCGTCACCGAGACCCATCATCGTGCCCTTGAACTTCTCGGCAGCGGGCCCGGTCGAGGAAGGCGACGTGCGAACCTTCGTTTCTTCCTCTTCGTCGTCCTCGTCATCCGGCTCGTCCTGAGCCGCGACTGCGCTCGTCGCTTTCACGGCTTCTTCTCCCAGACCGAGCAGTGTGCCGCTCTTCTTCGTCGCGTCGCCGTCGTCGTTGGATGCCATATCGACCGATCCTCCTCAGCGCCCGTGGTCG
>DATLIL010000158.1:0-3616 GCA_035539475.1 Polyangiaceae bacterium | reverse complement strand
TGCGCGAGCTGGTAGGCGTAGAGCGACGGCACCGCCAGCCCAGGGCGATTGAGCCCCTCGACGTAGGCGTTGGGGTAGACGAGCTCGAGCGGCGCGCTGCCATGCAAGCCCACGATGCGTGCCGGACCCGCGTCGTCGACGCCGCCGAGCAGCGCTTTTTGCGTGCCGGCGGGGAGCTCGAGCCGGATGTTCCAGAACACGTTCAGCGCGGCCGCCGTCGGTCCCCAGTAGGAGGCTCCGCCGTGCTCGAAGAGAGCCGGCTCGGCGCTCGCTTCGCGTGCGTCGATCGCGTCGAACAGGTTCTGGTGATTCGCGCCGCGGTGCTGATCGAGCCTCGCGTGGTGAACCATCCCGCTCGTGAACACGCTGGCCGTCGCGCGGGTGTTGAAGCTGAGCGAGTGGAAGAGCTCGGCCTCGATGCGGAAGTCACGCGCCAGAAATCCGTGCACGCTGCCGAAGTGGAGGCCGTAGTGGCCCGGGCGCCCGCGTACCGTGACGCCTTCGAGCGAGACGTGGTCGGAGTCGTCGCTGAGCACGGCGCTGTCGGCGTTGCTGACGACGACGTCGCGCACGAAGCCGTGGGAGACGCCGGTGAGATAGAGGCCGTTGTAGCCCGCTTCCTGGTGGTGGCCGCCGTAGGGCACATCGGGAAACTCGATCGCCAGGTGCTCGATGCCGACGCCCTCGAGCCGGCGAGAACGAACGACGTCGGCGTTCCAGCCCGGCCGGAGGTCGTGGAGCAGCGGCTCCTTGATGCGCAGGGTGCTGCCTTCGATGGCGAGCACCGTGACGTCCTGGGTCACGATCGGGTTTTCGGCTTCGGACAGGCGCGCACCGGCGATGCTGCCGCTCAGGCCGTAGATGTGCTCGAGCACCGCGGAGCGCGCGCCGAACGGATTGCGCCAGCGTAGCTGCACGCGCGTGCCCGCGGCGATTTCCGGCGGCCCCTCGAGCACCAGCTCGTGTTCGCCGCGCCGGCCGTCGAGCGCTCGACCCAGTCGTTCTTCGGCAGCCCGCGGCGCACGCACCCAGAGCACACCGCCGGTCCAGGAGAAGGGCGAGAATGGCCGGCCGTGAACCTTCTTGTCGTTGGCGGCGAGGTAACGCACGAGCTCATCGATCACCTGCGGCCGGGTCATGCTCTCGAGCGCTCGCGTCACCGCGAGCACGGTGCCGCCGGCGCCGCTGCCTTCACCCTGGAGCACGAGCCCGCTCTGCTCGATGAACAAGATGTCGGACAGCTCGTAGCGGCCACGAGGCAGTCGGAGCGCGACACCTCGAGCTGCGGCGATCGCACGGCGCAGCCCTTCGGTGTCGTCGATGCCGTCGTCGGGGAGCGCGCCGAAGTCACGCACGTCGAGTGACGGCGCGAGCACGGGCGGCGCCGCCTCCCCCCAGCGGTATCCGGCGTAGGAGAAGTCCGGCAGGGCGACGCTGCTCGCCGGCGAGAGGATCTCCGGTTGCCAGCTCGTGGGGCGTGGTGCGGACACCGGCTCCTGGCGGCTGCTGCAGCCGAGCGCCAGCAAGCAACCGAGCAGCAGCGCTCTCACTTGGGCACCGCGACCTCGGTGTCGCAGCCGAAGACGAGATCGATGCGGCCGCCGGCGTTCAGTGCGTCGCAGGCGGCCGGGCACATGATGATGGCCGTGGGGGCGTCGTCGTTGTCGTAATACCAGTTGGTCTGCCCGGCGACGCAGTCGGCCATGCCCACGACCTTCGGAAAGATCGTGCCTGCACCGGCGCCTTCCAGCCGATGTTCGACGTTGACCTTGGTCGGGTCGATCTCGCCGCTCTGCGCGGCAGGGATCGGGTACTCGCAGGGCAAGGCGAGGCGGCGAATGGAGTCGAGCGCGGCGGCGAATTGCTGCTCGGTGTCGGCGCCGGTTCCGTCGACGATGAAGGCCTCGGGCCCCGTGCCGCCCGCGACGGCGAGCTCGTTCAGGTTCTCGATCTCACCGATGCCGATCACGTAGGTGAGGATGGGCGGAGTGGTCGCAGCGGCGGCGGCGAGAACCTCGGCGATGCCGGCGATCGAGTTGCCGGTGCAGTGCTGCGTCGACGGTTTACCGTCGGTGGCGAGCAGGAGCACGAGCCGTCGGTCCGGGTGGGCGGCCTGATACGGCGCCAGGTGCTGCAACACGCCCTCGACCGCTGGTCTGGTTGGAGTGCCCCAATGCGCCGGATCCTCGCCCTGGGCTTCGGTGAAATAGTGAGCGTCGATCGAGCTGACCAGCGCGGCGGCGTTGCCCGGCAGATCCGCGATCGGTACGGCGGGGGTCACGTAGTTCGCGGGCAGGCAGATGGCTGGATCCTCGACGATCGTCGCGCCCAGCGGGAAGTAGTTGAGTCCCACGCCGATGCCGTCGAAGGCAGGATTCTGGACGACGCTCTTCAGCGCCGTGGTCACCGGATCCCAGCGGTTGCTCTCGAGCGTCATCGAGCCCGATTGATCGAGCAGGATGAAGAGGTCGAGCGGAACGGCGTTGGCTTCTTGCGACGTCGACGCGCAGCTGACCTCCGCGTCGGGGCCGCCGTCGGGAGTGCCAGTGAGCCCGCCGATGCCGATCGTTCCACCGCTGCCAGTGCCGGCGCCGGCTCCCGTGCTGGACCCGCTGCTCGGGCTGCTGCCGGAGCTCGACTTCGAGCCACTGCCGAGCCCGCCCGGATCCGCTCCGCCACCGGCGCTGCAAGCCACCGCCAGCGCGAGCGCTGATGTCACGACGAACCATGGTGCGTGCTTCATGAGGCTCCTCCTTGGGTGTCGCAGCCGATGCGATCGCCGGAGATGGCGAAGGCAGCGAAGTCGGCGTGGGTGTCGCGTGGCGGCGCCCAGCTCGGATCGCCGCCGCCGAAGAACGTGGAGAAGAAGAGTCCCTCGATGCGAAGCTCCGGTACGGTCCGGAAGAGCAGCGCTCCCTGCTCGAACACGGGCGCGCCGTCGAGCCAGACGCGGACCTGACCGTCGAGCTGCCCCGGTGTGTTCAGCGCGAGCTCCTGCTCGATGCAGTGCCATTTGCCGGGCTGGAACACGAAGCTGCCGCGGCCGAGGCTCGTGCCGAAGCGCGTGCTCGAGGGCATGTACACGTAGACCTCGCCCTGCCCGCCGGTGCGCCACATGAAGCGCGTGGAAAAGCCGTTCGTGCCGTCGGGAATGTTGCCGCCGCTGACCTGGGTGCCGCCGTAGAAGCCGGGCAGCTTGCCGCCCTTCACGAACTCGAAATCGGTCGCGAAGCGCACGAAGTAGCGCAAGAACGCGTGATCCGCCGGTCCCGAGGGTAGCTGACCCAACCACTGCGCGCCGCCCTCCTTGACGCCCGCGCGTCGGCTGGCGCTCGGGCTGGCCGAGCCCTTCCAGTACTGTACGCGCAAGAAGTCTTCGAACGCGCCGCTCTCGCTCTCGAGCGAGACATTGTCGAGGCCGAAGCGCCCCTTGTCCTTGGGAGTAAACTCCGACAGCCAGTCATTGTGCACGAGCGGAGCGTCCCAGCGCGCCACGCGACCGGGCTCCGGCGCCTGCGCCTCGGGCGTGCTGAGACAGCCCAGGAGCAGCGCACAGACGAGGGCATGACGGAGCTTCATGGCGCCTGCGGCAGGTAGTCGTCGCGGGTCGGGGTGA
>DATLIL010000157.1:0-10181 GCA_035539475.1 Polyangiaceae bacterium | reverse complement strand
GCATTGACGGTGCGCGGTGCGACAGGCATGTCGCCGCCGCAAGACTGCGTGCCGTACAGCTTCTTCAGCAAGACGCTGTTTTCGGGGTTGTTGCCGTCGATGCGGAGCTCGCCCGGCGTGCAGTTGGCGGTGTCCGTTTCGGGCAGGATGTGCAGATGCGACGCCGGGATGTTGAGAAGACGCGCTTCCACGCCTGCAGTCTGCATGTCGAGCTCGGCGGCGGGCTGCGTCATGCCGTGGCAGCCAATGCCCCAGCAGGACTTCTGCAGCAGCGCATTGATATCGCACGACACTCCGCCGCTGGTACCGCCGGTACCGCCGCTGCCGGAGCCGCCGCCGGGAGCAGGATCAGCGGGTTCTGCTGCCGAGCATCCGCCGAGCAAGAAGCTGCCGCTCACCAGAGCCAGACCGGTTGTCGATCCAACCAGCAGGAGGAGCCGCAAGCGGGAGTAAAGGGAGGAACGAGAAGAACGGGGGGAGGTTTTCGGTTCAGACATCGGGTAATCCAACAGCGGGGCGAGCCTAGCATCGCGATCACTAGGCGAGCAAAACGTGGTGGGGCGAGCAGTCCGTCAGTGTCCGCTTCGCGTCTATCTTGGGGGAGTGAAGACTGGATCGCCGAGCCTGACAAGGAGAGGAGTTGCGATTTCCTTCAATTGGCGGCGATCGACCTTACCAGTCGGGTTCAGCGGCAAGTCCGGGAATAAGGCCACCAGGCGTGGACGTTCGTGAGACGGCAGGGTCTCATTACAAAACACTGCGATCTCGCTGCTGCTTGGCTCGTGACCGGGGGCGAAGGCCAGAGCGGCTGCCACGATCTGACCCCAGCGCGGGTCGTCGACGCCGAAAACACAGGCGCCGCGCAGCCCAGGCAGACGTGACAGCATGGACTCGACAGCGACCGGATCCACGTTCTCGCCGCCTGTCACTATCAAGTCGTCGCAGCGTCCCAGCACCACGAGCTCACCATTTTCGCGGATGACCCCGCGGTCACCGGTGCGAAACCAGCCGCTGTCCGCGCGCGCTGGGGGCTCGCCCCAGTAGCCGTCGAACAGCATCGGTCCAGCAAGCTGTATCTCATCGTCTTTTCCGATACGAAGCCGGATCCCTGGGAGCGGACGCCCCGAACCGCCCAGCCCGCCGTGGAGCTCGAATGGGTCATGACGTTCGGCATAGCTGCGGGTGGTCACTTGAGAAGCAGCCTCGGTCATGCCGTAGCTCGTGAGCAGAGGCAGTCCCGCGAGCCGCGCCCGCTCGAGCAGCGACGGCGACGCGGCAGCCCCGCCGAGCAGCACCGCACGCAGTGTTTCTGGCGGACGAAAGCCGTGCGCGAGCAACGCATCGAGCACCGTCGGCACCAGGGATACGAGCGTGACGCGTTGCTCCTCGAGAGCCCGCCCGAGCGCCTCGATCCGTGCCAGCAGGCCGCTCTCGCCGTCGAAGAGCACGACCGTTCTTCGCGCTAGCAGGCAGCGGGTCAGGATCGAGAGCCCCCCCACGTGGGCGAGCGGCAGGCAGGCAAGCCAGCGCTCGTCGTCGACCACGCCAAGGTTCTGCCAGCTGGCGCTCGCCGACGCGACGAGTGCGCGCTCGCTGAGCATGACGAGCTTCGGGTGGCCCTGCGTGCCCGATGTCGGCACGATGAGACGCGTGGCGGGGGAAGGCTCGGGCGCCAGGAGCGGTCCCGAGCGGCTCGGCGTTCTGGCTCCAAAGCTCGCCGCGTCGATCTCGACGGCGCCGGTGCGAGCGACGAGTGCGGCGCGAACCTCGGATCGTTGCCTGGGATGCAGGACGAGGAGCGGACGACCCAGGGCGAAAGCAGCCCAGAACAGCTCGATTGCCTCGACGCTATTGTGCATGACGAGCGCCACGGGTTCGGGCCGTCCCGGGGCGATGCCCTGCGCCGCGAGCCACTTGCGCGCGAGCTCGACGCGGGTTCCAAGCTCTCCGTAGGTGATGCTCCCTTCGGCGCTGACGAGCGCCAGGCGATCGGCGTCGGTTGCCGCAGCGTCGAAGAATGAAAGAGTCGTCATGGAACGCCGAGCCCCGGGGCGCTCCAGTCGCCGATGAAGGCGGACGTGACGTGGCCGGGCACGGGCTCGGGCCAGGCGTCGAGCGCAGCATGCGACGCGAGCCCGTCGGCGTAGCGCCGCGGACCGAGCGCCAGCGCCAGGCTGCGCGTTGCGGCCATCGCCCGGGGGCCGTCGAAGGTGTGCGACAGCACGACGTCGAATCCCGCTTCGGCCGCGCTGCGAGAGAGCTCGAGCGTGGTCAGGAAGCCGAGCAACATCGGCTTCAGCACCAGGACGGACACACCGCGCTCGCGCGCTTTCGCCAGTGAAAAATCGTCGTCGAGCAGGGATTCGTCGACGGCGAGCGGTAGCGTGGGCGCCGCGGCGACGGGGAGGTCAGCCAAGGGCAGGGGCTCTTCGATGAACTCGACCCCGAGCTCCGCGAGCCCCGGTGCGAGCGCTGCGCTCTGTCCGGGAGAGAGCGAGCGGTTGGCGTCGACACGCAGCCGCAGCTTGCTGCCGACACGGCGCGCGCGTTCGAGGATGGCGCCGTTGCTCTCGACGCCCGCGATCTTGAGCTTTGCGCAGGAGATCCCCCGTGCGGCGTGAAGCTCGGCCTGCGCCACGGCCTGGTCGGGGTCGACGGTGTCGATCAGCGCCGCGAGGGGCAGACGCGACGCGGGCTCCGGTCGTCCGAGGGCGTGGGCGAGCAGGGCGGCGCAGGGCTCGCCTCGCAACCTGGAGCAGACGTCGAGCAGCGCGGTCTCGAGTGCGTGGCGAGCCGAGGCGAGCTCGGCGGGTAAAAGCGCAGCGGCTCGCTGGATGGCGGCGAGCCAGCCCGGGCCCTGGAGCTCCGTAACCCCGGGCAGCTTGCTCGCATCGAGCGCTTCGAGCGCCCCGAGGCACGCCGCGAGAGTCTCGCGCGATCGCCCCGGCAAAGGTGTGAGCTCCCCCGCGCCGCAAAGTGCGCCGGCAGTCAGCGTCAGCAATGCGCCGTGGCGCTCGCTGCGTTCCCCGCTGGCGTCTCGGGTCGGGGCCCGAAAGGTGACGTCATAAGGCGTGACGCGCAGCCCGATCACGGCACGCGCCCGAGCGCGATGCCTGCGCTGAACAGCGCTCCGAACAGCAGGAGTAGCTTGGCCGTGCGCGCCAGCAGCGGATTGAGCGCGCGGCCGCGCTCGCGCTTCAGCGCCATGAACAAGCTGATCGCCATCGGCAGGGTGGCCAGCGGCAAGACCACGATCGGCCGCAGGGCAGCGCTGGCGGCGAGCCACAGGGGCACCCCATAGGCGAGCGCGAGCAGGAGTCCGTATTCGAACAGCGCCCCAGCCTCGCCGAAACGCACCGCCAGGGTGCGCTTGCCGGCGCGCCGATCGGTCTCGATGTCACGCAGGTTGTTGACGACCAGGATGGCGGTGGCCAGGGCGCCGATCGGCAACGCCGCCCAGATCGCCAGGGTCGGAACGGTGCCGAGCTGCACGAAGGCGGTGCCGCAGACCGCCACGAGCCCGAAGAACAAGAAGACGAAGACGTCGCCGAGCCCGTGGTAGCCGAGCGGGTACGGCCCGCCCGTGTAGGCGATGGCGCTGATGATCGAGGCGACGCCGATGGCGAGGATGAGCGGCCCGGCCACGCTCGTCAGGTACAGACCGACGGCCAGCGCCGTCGCAAACACGGCCCACATCCCCACACGCATGGCGCGTGCGCTGAGCAGCCCCGCCTGGACGGCGCGCGTGGGCCCGAGCCGCTCTTCCGTGTCGGCGCCCTTCTCGAAGTCGAAGACGTCGTTGGCGAAGTTGGCGCCGATCTGCAGCAGCAGCGCGCCGGTGAAGGCGGCGACGGCCGGGCCCCAGCGCACGCCGCCCGTCGCGGCGACGCAAGCCGTGCCGACCAACACCGGCACGACCGCGGCGCTCAGCGTCTTGGGCCGCGCCGCGAGCACCCAGGCGCGCAGCGAGCCAGGATCGATCGCGGGCGCGGCTTGGCTGTTCATCTCAGGGCAGGCGCTTGAACTTCTTGAAGTTCGGTTTGCGCTTCTCGACGAAGGCGTCGCGACCCTCGCGCCCTTCTTCGGTCATGTAGAAGAGCAGCGTGGCGTTACCTGCGAGCTCCTGAAGCCCGGCCTGACCGTCGCAATCGGCGTTGAGGGCCGACTTCAAGCAACGCAGGGCAAGTGGGCTGTTTTGCAGCATTTCTCGGCACCACTGCACGGTCTCCGCCTCGAGGCGCTCGTAGGGCACCACGGCATTGACCAGGCCCATCTCGAGTGCCTGCTTCGCGTCGTACTGGCGGCAGAGGAACCAGATCTCGCGCGCCTTCTTCTGGCCGACGATGCGCGCCATGTACGAGGCGCCGAAGCCGCCGTCGAAGCTGCCCACCTTGGGTCCGGTCTGCCCGAAACGCGCGTTGTCCGCGGCGATGGTCAGATCGCAGACGAGGTGCAGGACGTGGCCGCCGCCGATGGCGTAGCCGGCCACCATCGCCACGACCGGCTTCGGTAGCGTGCGGATCTGGCGCTGGAGGTCGAGCACGTTCAGACGCGGCACGCCATCCGAGCCGACGTAACCGGCCGTGCCGCGCACCTTCTGATCGCCGCCGGCGCAGAAGGCGTCCTTACCGGCGCCCGTCAGGATCACGACCCCGACCTCGGGATCCTCGCGCGCGTCGGCGAAGGCGCGGATCATCTCGGTCACCGTCTGCGGGCGGAATGCGTTCCTGACCTGCGGGCGGTTGATGGTGATCTTGGCGATGCCCTCCGCCGACTTCTCGTAGACGATGTCTTCGTAGCCTTCGCTCTGCTTCCAAACGATATCAGTCATGGCAGTTCTTCCGTTGAGAGGCTGCGAACGACCAGGTCGGGCCGCTCGAGCAGGAGGTTGTGCCCAGCGCCGGGGGCGATCAAGAGCTTTGCGTTCGGGAGCTCGCGGAGGGCCCTTTGGGCGATGTCCACGAACTTTGCGTCGAGCTCGCCGGCGGCGAGCGTGATCGGTGTTTTCAGTGCGGAGAGGCCGGGCCAGTAGCACGGCATGTTGCCCAGACTGAAGCGCTCGAGCGCGAGCGCCAGTCCCTCGGCGTCCTGAGCCTCGCGCAGCGCGCGCTGCGCCTGCAAGGCCTGGGCGGGGAGGCGGCCCTGGCTCGAGAACAGCGGCTGCGCCGACCAGCGCTCGAGGAACGCCGCCAGACCCTGGTCGCGCAGGACGGCGGCCCAGCGAGCGTCGGCGGCGAGGCGCTCGGCGCGTTCAGCCGCGTCGCTCAGGCCCGGATGAACGCCGATCAGCGTGGCGTGAGCGAAGCGCTGCGGGGCCTTCGCCAGGAGCCCGAGCGCGAGCCGCGCTCCGAGCGAGTAGCCACAGAGGACCAAGCCGCGCGCGTCGCCGAGCAAGAGATGCAAGCGCTCGAGCTCGTCCTCGAAGCGCGTCACGCCCGCAAAGGTCTGGCCAGCGTGACCAGAGAGCGCGGGACAGATGACGTCGAAGCGCTCGTCGAGCAGGGCGCGCACCCCGTCGTAACTGGCTGGGGCGCCGGTAAAGCCGTGAAGCAGGAGCAGCCGAGTCTTCATGACGTGGGCCGCAGCGCCTGGGTGATGGCGGCCAGATCCCGGCGCGCGCTGTCGGGGGCCACCTTGGCGACGACGATGCTGGCCGCATTGCGATCGAGCGCAGCGCGCAAGGCCTGCGTCAGCGTCTGGGCGCTGGTCACTTCAGTATGTGCAATACCGAACAGCGCCGCCGCGTGGCCGAGCTCCGCTGCCGGCGGAGTCAGCCAGAAGCGCTCGAGCTCGGGTTGCTCGCTGAAGTGCGAGCCCATCGGCAACTGCTCGAAAATGCGCCCGCCGCCGTTGTCGATGACGAGGACGACCAGCGGGTGCACGGCGCGGCGCACGAGCTCGAGGCCACCGAGGTCGTGAAGGAAGCTGACGTCGCCGATCAGGAGCAGCGTGGGTCCGTCGAAGACCGAAGCCGCACCGGCGGTCGCGGAGACCACGCCGTCGATGCCGTTGGCGCCGCGCTGGCAAGCCACGCGCAGGCCGCGGGCGCCCGCGCGCACGTACTGATCGACTTCACGGACGGGCAAGCTGTTACCGAGCGCCAGCAGCCCACCCGCGGGGAGAGCTTCGACGGCGGCGCGGACGGCGGCACCTTCGTGGAAGTGGTCCGCCTGCGCGAGCACGCGATCGACGGCTGCCCAGGCCGCGCGGTTCAGTGCGCCCCAGCGCTCCCGATGCGGCAGCGCCGGGCGCGGGGGTAGGGCGGCAGCCAGCGCCCCGGCGACGGCGCCGGAGCGGCCGAAGGTAAGGCTGCGTGCGCCGGCCTGCGCGTCCGAGAAGCCATGTCGAGTCACCAGGTGGTACTCGCGCACCTTGCCGAGCAGCGGCTCGACACCGGGCGCCGTCGGTGGCGCACCGAAGCGCAGCACGACATCGGGCACGAGCTCGCGCTCGAGCCCGGCGCGGAGGATCCAGTCGAAGGCGTCGATGACGGCCGCACCGCCGCTGGGCTGTCCAAAGCGGAGCTGGCTCGTGGCCTCGCAGAGCAGCGGGAACCCCGTCTTTTCGGCGAGGGCGAACAGCGCCGAACGATCGTCGTCGTCCGTGGCGGGCTCGGGGCCACACACGATGACGCCACGCTCGGCGGCCTGACAGGCCTTGGCCAGCGTGGCGATGGCGCTGGACGACGGCGCCGTCTGCGCTGCAGCGACGTCGAGCGCCGGCCGCTCGAGCAGCGCCGTGACGCGCGCGGCGAGCTCGCTCGGGCCGGACGAACGCGGGGGCTCGAGCGGCTTCCTGGCGCGAGCGTTGAGGTGCACGGGCCCGGGCTCGGGGGCGAGGGAAGCCGCCACGCCCTGCTGCACCAACCGCAGCAAGCCGGCGAGCGCGCCCGGACTCTCGTCGGGGCTACCGAGCTCGTAGAAGCGACGCACGACGTCGCCGTAGAGCTTGATCTGGTCGATGGTCTGAGCCGCCGCGGCGTCCTGCAGCTCGAGCGGGCGATCAGCCGTGATCACGAGCAGAGGAATACGCGCGAGGGAGGCCTCGATCAGGGCCGGAAAGTAGTTGGCCGCGGCGCTCCCGGACGTACAGAGCAGGGCACTGGGCAGGCCGCTCTGCTTGGAGCGACCGAGCGCAAAAAAGGCCGCTGAACGCTCGTCGTAGACGGAGTGGCACTGCAGGCCAGGCGTGTGCAGCGCTGCCCAGGTGAAAGGCGTCGAGCGTGATCCGGGACTGATCACGACGTCGCGGACGCCGGCGCGAACCAGTGCGCCGGTGAGCAAGCGGGACCACTGGGCTAGCAGTTCGTCGGCCGCCGTGGCCGTCACGACCCGACCCCGAGCGCGCCGGCCATCGCGGCGAGCTTCCATTGGGTCTCGATGAACTCGTCGTCGGGCGCCGAGCCCTGCACGATGCCCGCGCCGACGTAGAGGTGCGCGCGCTCACCGACCAGCACGCCCGAGCGCAGCGCCACGACGAACTCGCCGTCACCGCTCGCGTCGAACCAGCCGAAGGGGCCGGCGTACCAGCCACGCTCGTGCCGCTCGTGGCGCGCGATCCAGGCCTGGGCCGCGGCCGTGGGCACGCCGCCGACGGCCGGCGTCGGGTGGAGGCGCTCGACCAGCGAGAGCACGTGCCTGTTTTCCGGCACACGGCCGCGGATGGGCGTGCGCAGGTGCAGCACGTGCTTGAGACGGTGAAGCTCCGGACGGCGCGGGTGCTCGAGCTCGTCGGTCACGGGCTCCAGCGCGGCGACGATGTCACGCACCACCACGCCGTGCTCGAGCAGATCCTTCTCGCTCTCGAGCAGCTTGGAGACGCCGGAAGGATCGCCGGAGTTGATCGAGCCGGCCACGGCCTCGCTGTCGATGACGCTGCCCTGCTTGCGGATCAGTCGCTCCGGTGTGGCTCCGAGGAACGTGGCACCGCCGTGGGCCAGGAGGAAGCGAGTGCACTCTGGCGCCTGTGCACGCAGCCGGGCGAGCACGGCGCCGAGCTCGGGTCTGCGAGCCAGAGCGATCTCGACGCGCCGGGCAAGCACCACCTTTTCGTACTCACCCCTGGCGATGGCGGCGCAGATGCGGTCGGCGAGGACACACCAGCGCAGCGCCTCCTGGTTCGTCTCGTCAGCCGGGGGCGCCGGAGTCGGCCAGGCTGCGGGCGCGGCGGACGCGCCAGGTACAACCGCCGCACGCAACAACGAGAGGGTCTCTTCGACCTGGTCGGCGAAGCTCTCGAGCTCGGCGGGCGGAGCGAACAGCGTCAGCGTCGCCGCGTTCGTGCCACGCCGCGTGTAGAGCAGCCGCGGGAGCACGAAGCGAGCCTCGCCGAATGGTCGCCACAGGTCCGTGGCTGCGCGCCCAGGCTGGAAGGCGAAGCCTCCGAACAGACGCGGGCGTTCCGGAGCAGCGGTGCCCGCGAGCGTGGTCACCCGTGAGAACAGCTCGCTGGCTTGCTGCTGAATGCTTGCAAATCGCTCGTTGCCCGAGGCCGTGAGGGTGGCCGCCGTACCCAGGCCGGCGCTCTCGAACCCCGCCGGCGTCACGAACACGAGCGCCTCGTCGGGGGAGGCTCCGAGCAGCGCCTCGGCCGGCACGTCCGGCGCCTCGAGGGCCACACCGACGATCGCGGCATCGTTCGGTGAGCGGGCGGCTGCCGCACGCAGGACCTCTGGCAGCGAGCCCTCGAGCGGGGCGGGCGTCGTGAAGGGAGCGCTGTTCATGCCTTGGAGGGAGCCTCGGCCACGTAGAGGTGACAGACGCCGAAGGTGAGCGGGCGGGTCTCTACCGGGACCAGACCGGCGGCGGCGATGCGCGCCGTGAACTCCTCGGCCGGCGGAAACGCGGCGATGGAACGCTGCAGGTAGTGGTACTCGCGCTGCCCCGAGAGGAGGGCGCCCAGGGTGGGAACGACCGTGTGGATGTGAAAGCGAGCGAACGGTCCCATGATCCCGCCGCGTGGCTCGGAGAGCTCGAGGATGGCGATGCGTCCGCCCGGTCGCGTGACCCGCGCCATCTCGCCGAGGGCGCGATCGCGATTGGGCACGTTGCGGATGCCGAACGCCATGCAGATGCCGTCGAAGGAGCGATCCTCGAAGGGCAGCGACTCGGCGTCACCGTTGACGAGCTCGACGCGGTCGCTCAGGCCACCGCGTGCGATCTTTTCTCGTCCCACGTCGAGCATGCCCGAGGAAGGATCGAGGCCGACGACGCGGGCTTCGGGTTCCGTCTTGGCGACCATGATCGCCAGATCGGCGGTGCCAGTGGCCAGGTCGAGGACGCGTGCACCGGGCCGCAGGTTCAGCGCAGCCACGGTCTGCCGCCGCCAGCTTTGATCGATGCCGAGCGAGATCACCCGGTTCAAGAGGTCGTAGCGACGGGCGATCCCGTCGAACATGGCGCCCGAGCCTTCACGGGTGCTAGCTGTGGTCATGAATCCTCGTACACCTTGAGGATGGGGGTCGGGTCCACGGTTTTACCTGCCACGAGGGCGTTCAATAGAGTTTCACCGAGCTTGGCCAGGCGCCGGAGCTCGCGGATACGTTCGCGCTTGAAGCCGCTGCCGAGCGCGCGATCGGCGCTCTCGAGCGCCTCGGCGAAGCCTCGTACCAGGGTGAGCTCACGCTCACGCAGGACGCGTTGCACGAGCTTGCCGATGCTGGTCTCGGCCTCGTAGAAGTCCCTGCGCTCTCCGGGACGCCAGGTCTTGCGAACGGCGCCCCATTTGACGAGCTCGCCGAGCGTCATGCTCACGGCGCCGGCGCTCATGTGCAGTTGCTCGCCAATCTCGGCGGCGCCGAGCGGATCAGGAGCCAGGTAGAGCAGCGTCCAGACCCTGCCCATCGGGCGCTTGAAACCCCAAAACTCCATCAAGCGGCCGATGGTGTCGGCCACCTCGAGCTCCGCTGGGCTCAGCGGCTCCATGGGTTGGGAGGGTAGGGTCATGTTTGAGGTTTCAAAATCTCTTGAAACTTTAGGCTCGGGGTTCAGGTCGGTCAAGCAGTCCGAAGCGGGAAACCGGGGAAACGGCCCGGGATCCGAGATGTCGACTGACCTTCGCTGCGGGGTCGGCTAGCCTCCAACCGATGGCCAGTCTCGATGCAGAACAGGCCGTGCCACGGCTTCGGGTGGCGATCGTGGGGTCAGGACCGGCGGGCTTCTACCTCGCGGATTTCCTGTTAC
>DATLIL010000156.1:0-2863 GCA_035539475.1 Polyangiaceae bacterium | reverse complement strand
CGTCATCATCCAGCACGGGATCGTGGACGAGAAGGTGAACTTCATCCAGAAGCCGCTCTCGATGCAGGTGCTGGCCAGGAAGGTGCGCGAAGTGCTCGACAAGGCCTAGAGGCTCCTCTTCGCAGAACCTCGAGGGCCATCTGGGGGCCGCACGAAGCCGTCTGGGGTGCTCCTGGTTCGCGCAGAAAGGAGACAGGGGACCGCCTGTCCGGTTCGGACGCACGAATCCTGGGGCAAGTAACGGATCAGGCAGTGGATGCAGCCCAACGTCAGCCTATCGGTTTTGCCTGTCCCGGGTTTCCCCGCCAGAAACGAGGTTGCCCCCTACGGGCCCGCGGAAATCCTCGTCGAAGAAAGTCCGCGCCGCCGACAGGGCGAGCCCTGTCTATTGTTGGCGGCGAGAAAGGGGGCCCGCGGCAGGCAGTGAGTGGTCGGTGTGTTCCCCTGTACCCTTCTCGGCGTAACCAAGGTCGGAGGCCGAGCGTGTTCCTCAACGCCGCCTGAAGGTGTGCGCGTCACTGCAAAGGAGAGGTGCGCCGCAATGACGGGAAGATGCGGTAGGCGAGCAGGGCGTCCGCTGCACGAGCGAAGTCGCCGTCGAACGCTGAAGCGTAGGAGTCGTGGATGAAGCCTCGTGCGGTTGCCGCAATCGAACGGCTGGTCGCGAGCCTGGCGCTGGCCCATCAGCTTCATGAAGTGGAAGCAGGCTACACACTGGCGCAAATTGAGACTACGGCGCCGAAACGAACGGTCGTGATAGGGTCGGAAGTGGTCTGATGGGTGACCCGATGAGAGAGGCGGAAGCCGAGCTCCTGGCGACGGTCATTGCCGCGCTCGACGGTGATGTGCCGGGCACTTGCCTCGAGGAGGCGATTCACGCGCTGTGGGCGCAGGGGCTCGCGGACCCGGATGGTGCGAGCGAGCCGTGGCTGGAGCTCGAGCGCGGCAAGGGCAAGCTACGGTTGGTGGCGGCGCCGGGCGTCGAGCCGCCGAGTCCGCGCGTTCGAGCGATCCTCGCGCATGCGCTCGGCACGGCGCTGACGCGCGCCACGGAGCGTGACGAAGCGCGCGTTGTGATCGAGCGACACGAGCTACTCCGGGCCGCTTCGTTCGAGGGGATCCTGATTCACGATGGGGGGAGCGTCGTGGATGGCAACGATCGACTGTGCGAGATGTCCGGCTACAGCCGCGAGGAGGTGTTCCAGCCGGGCCACATGCTTCGCGTCGTCGCTCCCGAAGATCTCCCTGCGGTCCAGGAGCGCATCCGGCAGAGGATCGAAGGCGAGTTCGAGTCCACCATCGTGCGGAAGGACGGCTCGCGCATGCGCGTCGAGTTCTGCACCAAACAAACGCAGCTGGGTGACCGACCCCTGCGCGTCGTCGCGATCCGCGACATCACGGAACGCGAGCGGACTGCCAAGCTGCTCCAGGAGAGCGAGGCGCGGCTCCGAACCCTGCTCGAGGCCACCTTCGACGGTGTCGCCTTCACCCGAAATGGCGTCTTCGTCGACGTGAGCGAGAGCATGGAGCGCTTCCTCGGGTTCCCGCGCGAGAAGTTCATCGGCAGACCGGTGATCGAGCTCGTCGCGCCGGGTTCGCGCGAAGAGGTGGCCCGGCGCATCCAGCAGAAGATCCCTGGCGCCTACGAGGCGGTCACCGTCGGCGTGGACGGCGAAGTGCCCGTGATGGTCGTGTCCGTCATGTCGACGCTCGACGGGGAGCCGGTGCGTGTCACCGCCCTGCGCGACCTCAGGGAGACCCGGCGCCTCGAGCAGGAGCGACGGCAGCTCGAGCGACAGGTGGAGCGGAGCCAGCGCCTCGAGAGCCTCGGCGTGCTCGCCAGCGGCATCGCGCACGACTTCAACAACCTGCTGGTGGGCGTGCTGGGTGGCGCCGAAACGCTTCTCGGCACTCTGAAAGACGCCGACGATCGCACCCAGGCCGAAGCCATCCATACGGCGGGGCATCGCGCCGCGGGCCTCACCAAGCAGATGCTCGCCTACGCCGGGCAGCGGAGCCTGACCACGACTGCGCCCGTGGATCTGGCCGAGCTGTGGCAGGAGCTCTGCAAGCTGCTCGACGCGGCCCTCTCCAAGAAGGCGCAGGTGGAGCTCGAGCTCGCGCCGGACAGCGTCGTGCTCGGTGAGCACTCGGCGCTGATGCAGGTGTTCATGAACCTGCTCACCAATGCCAGCGACTCGCTCGAAGACAGACCGGGACGGATCTCGGTGACGACGGCGCGAGTGCGCGAGCCGGGTGAAGCCTGGGACCGCGCGCTGGGAGGCCCGCTACAGCCGGGAAGCTGGGTGCTGGTGCAGGTGCGCGATACGGGCGCCGGCATGGACGAGGCGACACAGGGCCGCATCTTCGAGCCCTTCTTCTCGACCAAGCCCGGCGGTCACGGCCTGGGGCTCGGCTCGTGTCTCGGCATCGTCAGGGCGCACGGCGGAGCGATCCGCGTGGACAGCGCACCGGGGCTGGGCAGCACGTTCTCCGTGCTCCTGCCTGCGACCGAGCTTCGTTCGGAGCCGCCGGCGCGCACGGCGACAACGGCACCGCCTTGCCGCGTGCTCGTCGTGGACGACGAGCCCCTGGTGCGCTCGCACCTGCGACGGGTGCTCACCCGTGACGGCTTCACCGTGCAGGAGGCTCATGACGCCAGCACCGGCCTCGAGGCCATCCAGCAGTCCCCACCGGACGTGGTGATCCTGGACATGATGCTGCCGGATCTGGACGGCGTGGACGTCGTGCGGCGCCTGCGTGCGTCGGGCGTGACGGTGCCGGTCGTTCTCTGCTCCGGCAATCTCGACGCCGCCTGGAAGCGCGGCCTCGATCCGAAGCTCGTTCAGGGCATGTTGCAGAA
>DATLIL010000155.1:0-10567 GCA_035539475.1 Polyangiaceae bacterium | reverse complement strand
GTAAAACCCACGCGGAGCTGGGCCGCGGCGGAAGCCCCGGTTCCGGAGGCCAGGTAGGCGCCGGGACCGGCAACACGACGAGCACCAGCGGCACCACGGGCGACGGAGGCGTGGGCGGCACGAGCGTCGGCAAAGGCGGCTCGGGGAGCACGACAGGCAGCGCTGGCGGCAGCGACAGCGGAGATGCTGGAACCCCGAGCGTCAGCGAGGGAGGGGGCGGAGGCGAGCCTGTTCTCGATTGCTCGACCACGCTCTACCCGGATGCCGACGGCGACGGTTACGGCGACGACAGCCAGCCGGGAGTTCCCTGCGAGACCGCTGGCTACGCCCCGCCGGGCGACTGCGACGATGACGACTTTTTCGTCAACCCCGGCCTGGCCGAGCTCTGCGACGGCATCGACAACGACTGCGACCCGGGCACGGTGGAGACGACGGCGGAGCACTGCCCACTCAACTGCCTGTGGGACCGCCCTAACGACGACAATCTTCACATGTTCTGCTGGTACCCGACGCAGACCTGGGCCAACGCCAGCGAGATCTGCGAAAGCCAGCTGATGCGACTGGTGAGGATCGATGGCGCGGCCGAGCAGGCCTACGTCCTCTCCTGGCACGACCCCGACAACTCGTGGCTCGGCGGCTCCGACGCCGACGACGAAGGCACGTGGACGTGGCAAGACGGCGACGTCTTCTGGGACGGTTCCTCCGAACAGTACGTGGATTGGGCCAGCGGCGAGCCGAGCAATAACGGCGGCGAACACTGCCTGATACTCAACGGAGCGGACGCGCCGGATGACGGCTGGTGGAACGACAACGGTTGCGCCAGTACGCGCCCGTTCACCTGCGAGCGCTACTGAATGTCCGGCGCATCTACTCGTCGAGCGCTCTCGCTGGTGGCCGTCGCAGCGCTGGCGGGCTGCTCGCTGATCTTCGACGCGGGCGCCTTGACCGACGGTGATGGAGGCGGCAGGCCCGGACCCCGAGGCGGCACCGCGGGGCAGACGGGCTCGAGCGGCGCGATGGGCACGGCGGGGACGAGCTCGAGCGGCGCACCCGCGGGAGCAACCGGCGGCAGCGTCGGCACGGCGGGGACGACGCAGACCGTCGAGGGAGGTGCTCCGAGCGGCGGCAACGACGGCGGCGCCGGGGCGACGCCGGACAACGATCCCGGCGGCGCCGGCGCCGGAACCGGTCCGAGCTGCCCCTCGCCGTCGTGGTACCCGGACGTCGACGGCGACGGTTATGGCGACGACTCGAGCTCGCCGAGCTGCGAGACGCCGGGCTACGTCGAGACGGGCGGCGACTGCGATGACGAAGACGCCTTCGCCAACCCGGGACAATCCGAGCTCTGCGACGGCGTCGACAACGACTGCGACCCGCAGACGGTGGACACGCTGGACGATTGTCCGCTCGATTGCGAGTGGGATCACGACGGCCACGTCTACCTCCACTGCTGGATCCCGACGTCACAGCCGGACGCCAGCGTCATCTGCGCCGAAAACGGCATGCGCCTGGCCAGGATCGACGACGCCGACGAGCAGCTCGCCCTGTGGGAGTGGCACCAGCCCGACGACGCCTGGCTAGGAGGCTCCGACGAGGCTGCCGAGGGCACCTGGAAATGGGAAGACGGCGACGTCTTTTGGGATGACCCCACGGCCGTGCTGTACGAGGATTGGGCGGGCGGCGAGCCGAGCAACAGCGCCGCCATCGAGCATTGCCTGATGCTGAACGGACCGAGTAACTGGTGGAACGATCACGACTGCAACGATCCGCTCGGGTTCATCTGCGAGCGCTACTGAGGGTTCCGTGCGCTGGCTGGCGTTCGTTTACGGCCTGACCGCGTACGCGCTGTTCGGCGCGGTCTTTGTGGCCTACGTGCCGTTCCTCGCCAACCTCGGCCCGCTGCGCGGCATCGATCAAGGACCACCGACGCCGCTGCCACTCGCGCTCGTGATCGATCTGAGCCTGCTGGCTCTGTTCGGGGTGTCGCACAGCGTGATGGCGCGCCCATGGTTCAAGGAACGCTGGACCCGCGTGGTCCCTGTGCCCCTGGAGCGCAGCACCTACGTGCTGATCGCCAGTCTGATCCTCGCGCTCGTGATGTGGCAGTGGCGCGCGCTGCCCGCCGTGCTGTGGGACGTGCAATCCGAGCCGGCACGAACGTTGGTCTGGGCGCTCGCCGGGGCTGGGATCGCGCTCCTCGTCGCCTCCACGTTCCTGATCGATCACGCAGACCTGTTCGGGCTGCGCCAGGTCTGGCTCTATGCGCGAAACCGTCCCTACACACCGCCCCCTTTCCGCGAGCGCTGGGTCTACAAGCTCGTGCGTCACCCGCTGATGCTGGGCTTCCTCGTCTGGTTCTGGGCCACTCCAACGCTGAGCGTGGGGCGGCTCGTCTTCGCGCTCGGCCTCACGGTCTACATCGTGATCGGCGTCGCGTTCGAGGAGCGTGATCTCTCGCGCGTGCTGGGCGCCTCGTACCAGGACTATCGCCGCCGCGTTCGGGCGTTCTTACCCCTGCCGCGACGGCGATAGGCGCGCCAGGATCCGCTCAGAGCGACTTCAGGTACTCGATCAGATCGCTCGTCTCGGCCGCATCGAGGGGCAGATCGAAAACGTCGTCGTAGTGCTCGACCACGTCGGCGAGGGTCGCGAAGCGTCCGTCGTGATAGAAGCCGCCCTTCTCGCGCGTCCACAGGCCCTTGAGCGGCGTGGTGCGATAGTGTTCGTCCGGCGATCGGTTGGACTGGAAATCGTCGATGCCGATCTCCTCGGGGGTGTGCATGTTCCAGCCAGGTTCGGTGAACAGCGGCGGGACGTGACACTGCGCGCAGCGCGCCGCACCGTTGAAGACGTGTTTCCCGCGCTCGGCAGCAGCGGCGTCGAAGCGGTCGGCCGGCGCCGGCGGGGCTTCCAGCGCGAGCTGATAGAAATGCAGCGCCGCGAGCTTGGGCGTGATCAGGTCGGGCGAGTTTCGCACGTCGTCGAAGCCGTTGGCCGCGGCGATCGGGAACTTCTCTTCGTCCTGCAAGCGCGGATCGTAGAACGTTCCCTGACCGTGCATTTCCAGGTTTGCCACGAAGGCATTCCAGTAGGTGACGGAGCCCCAACCGGTATAGGTGTGCAGATTGACTCCGGCCAGGCCAAACGCCGCCGGAATCAGCGTCGCAGCCGTCTTGCCGTCGGGGCGAAACCCCTTGCCGTCGAGAAACACTTCGGCGTCGAACTTTCCAGGCCCCCAGGCGGCGAGCACGGCCTTGAGAGTGCTTTCGCTCACGCCGAGCAAGTTCGTCACGACGCTCAAATCGGGTGCGGCCGAGATGATCGCGCCCACATTCAGGTCGCGATTGGGCCAACCGTCGAGGCGCTTGCCGATTCCGGTCATGAGCGAATCATCGACGACCGAGTGACAGAGCGCGCACTGGATGCCGAGCGATTCGATCTGCCCGCTTTCGTCGAAGAAGCCAGTCAATCCGACCACGGCGTTGGCTTGCAAGAGCAACAGTGTCGTGGCCGGGCTCTCGAGATCGACCTTGTCGTTCTTGAGCGCAGCGACGACGTCACGCGGCAGCGCCTCGACGTCGACCTTGAGTCCCAGTGACAGCGCCGTCAGCGGGCTGATGCCGGGCCCGACGCCGTCGTTCTCTTCGCCGGCAATGGCTAGATGAAGCTTGAGCTGGCCGCCCCAGAAGGCCTCGTCGCCGAAGGTGTCGAAACGAAACGTCGAGCGGCCCTCGTCGATCATGCGATTGGCCGCCACCTTGGCGGGATCCGTCTTCTTCGAACCCTTCGAGAGGTCCTCGCCCGTCGTCGTCTCTTCTTCTGCGCACGCTGAAAGCGCCGCGGCTGCGAGAGCCGTGCTCCCCAGCAGTACCGCGATGGTCCTGATGCTCATGCAAATCCTCCTCGGCGGTTTCGCTGAGCAAGAACCGAACCGCATCACCTTTCGAGTAAAGCCCACGACGCTATGGCGGAACGCCGCTGAGCCGTGCACGAGAGGCAAAAACGACTCTTGCTGAGGGTCGTTCCCCGCCCAACGTTGCTGTGCATGAAGCGGGCAATAGTGAGCAAGAAGCGAGCGGCGCCAGCGCCTGTACTGCTGCTCGCCGGTGTCGCTGCGCTGGCAGCCTGTGAACACGGGCAGAAGCCGCCGAGCGAGCCCAGCGCGCAAGCAGCAACGGCAAAGGCCGCCTCCGGGCACGGCTCCACGACTGCGCCGCCGCCACAGACCGGCGCTACGAAGTCCGAAGCTCCCGAACTCGAGCCGGACGCTCTCGCCGCCCTCGACCGCATGGGCGCCACGTTGAACTCGCTCCAGGAATTCGCGGTGCGCGGCGAAACGACCAAGGACGAGGTGCTGGAAAACGGCCAGAAGCTCCAGTTCGCGAAGACCGTGGACCTGTGGGTCAAGCGCCCGAACGCTTTGCGCGTGGACTCGATTTCCGATCGGCAGCGGCGCCAGTTCTTCTACGACGGCAAGACCTTCACGCTGTATGCGCCGGGGATGGGCTACTACGCGCAGGTCAACGCACCGCCCACGATCGAAGCGCTGATCGACATGATTCAGGACCGCTACGACGTGGAGATGCCGCTGGTCGATCTCTTCAACTTCGGCACGGCCCGGAGCAGCAGGGAAGCGATCCGCTCGGCGATCGTCGTCGGGCCGGCCAAGATCGGCGGCGCCGAGACCGACCAGTACGCCTACCGGCAAGACGACGTGGACTGGCAGATCTGGATCGAGAAGGGTGAACGGGCCCTGCCGCGCAAGCTCGTGATCACCACACGAGACGAGCCCTCGGAGCCTCAGTACGTGGCGCTGATGACCTGGAACCTCGAGCCGAAGTTCGAACCCCAGTCTTTCGGCTTCGTCCCCCCGGCAGGCTCGCAACGCATCGTGTTCGAAGCGGACCGGCAGCCCGCCGCGACGCCGAAGCCGAGCCAAGGAGCCAAGTGATGTTGAGCCAATCCCAGTCCAAGATCGCGCTGGCCGGTGCCGCTCTGGCGCTGGTCCTCGCAGCCATACCGGAGTCCGCCGACGCGCGCCCCACTCGCGGCGGCACCCGTAGCAGCGTGAGCGGCGGCGCTCGTGGCGGCAGCAGCTTCAATCGCGGCAGTGCCAATCGCGCCAACGTCGACCGCGGCAGCGTCAACCGCAGCAACGCCAACCGTAGCAACGTCAATCGAGCTGACGTCAACCGCAGCAACGTCAACCGCACGGACGTCAATCGCGGCACCAACGTCAACCGCAACGAGAACATCAACGTCAACAGGAACGTCAACCGCGACTACGACGTCGATGTCGACCACGACTATCACGGCTATCACGGCTATCACGGCGGCTACTACGGCGGCGGGGCTGCCTTCGCTGCGGGCGTCATGACCGCGGTGGCGGTGGGTACGATCGTTGCCACACTGCCGCCGTCGTGCTCGACGGTCGTGAACAACGGCATCACCTATCAGAACTGCAACGGCACCTGGTACCAGCCCCAGTACTCGGGCAGCTCGGTGACGTACGTGGTGGTGAACCAGCCCTGAGACGCTATCTCGCGTCGATCCAGTGCTCTTGCCCGAGCACGTAGCCACGGCCGTAGCCGCGCGAGAGGTTCTCGATGCGCACGGCGATCGTGCCGTCGCTGCGGTAGCTGTAGCTCTCGAGGATCTCGTCGTGGGCGCTGTTCAGGCGCTGCTCCGGCGGGATCGAGCCGAGATCGCGGCACTCGACGAGCTCGTGATCGTAGGGAAAGAGGATGGCGCCCCAGGGCGTGAGATCGCCGCTCGGCTGGCCCCAGTGCGTGAGACCGCTGCACTCGAGGAAGCGCAGGTGACCGACGGCGTGCACCGGACGGTAGCGGCGCTCCACCAGCACCCGTCCGTCCTCGGGGAGCGAACCCTTGTTGATGATCGGATCGAACACCTTCTCGCGCCCGGCCTCGCTCTCGCGCCAGACGCCGAAGTGGCGCGTGACGGCCTCGCGCACGAACACGCCCGAGTCGGGATCGGCGGCGATAGCGAGACCGACGGCGGTGGCCGCGTGCGGTTGCGGAGCGAGCAACACCTTGCGCCCGTAGCGCTCGCGCAGCAGGCGGGTGACCAGCGGGAACGCAGTGGCGCCGCCAACCAGGTAGACGGCGCCTAGCTCGCGCGGATTCTCGGGGTCGATGCCGAAGCCGCGCACTTGCTCGAAGATGTTGTCGAGCTCGGTCATGGTGCGCATCACCAGCGGCAGGACCTCGTCGTAGACGTCGGAGAGATCCAGCGTCACCGGTCCGGCACCGTCGAGCACCTCGCCGATCTCGACCAGGAGCCGCTTGCTGGAAGGCGTCAGGCTCTCCTTGGCCTCGCGGCAGAGCTCGAGCAAGCGCGCGCGCTGGATGGCCGAGAGAGCGTCGTCGTCGTGACCCGCGGCCTTCAGCGCCAGCCGCAGAATGGCCGCGTCGAAGTCTTCTCCGCCGAGCTCGCCGATGCCCTCGGTCGCGATCAGCTCGAAGCGCCGATCGGTCAGCGACACGGCCGAGGTATCGAAGGTCCCGCCGCCGAGGTCGTAGACCACCACGTAGCGCTTGGGCGAACGACGGCCCAGGCCGCTGATGTGATTGTAAGCGTACTCGATGGCGGCGGCGGTCGGCTCGTTGACCATGCCGAGCACCTTGAAGCCGGCGCGAGTGAAGGCCTCGACCGTGAGGTAACGCTGACGCGTACTGGCGTTGGCGGGAACCGCGACCATGGCCTCCAGCGGTTCATCCGCCGAGAGCTCGAGGTTGCTGCTCTCGACCAGCATGCGCCGCACGCTGCGCAGGTACTGCGCGACCAGGTCCAGCGCGGTGGTCCGCTGGTTGAGCTCGGCCAGGGGATCGTCGGGGTAGCGGCTGGTGATGGTGCGCTTGATCGAACGCACCGCGCCCTCGGTGTTGCCGTCGAGCAGCGCTTCCCAGCCGAGGTCGAGGCGATTGCCGCTCTGGGCGGCCAGGCCGGGCACGAAGTCGATGAAGCCGCGCGCGGTCTCGAACACCGCTACTGGGTAGCGACCGTCGACGGCGGCCGCGACCACCGTGCGGGTGGTCCCGAAGTCGATACCGAGCCTCATCGTCGGCCGGCATTCTCCATCGACCGCGCGCGAGCGCCAAGCAGGTTTTTGCGTTTTTGGTGCCTACGCCGCCCGCCCGGAGCTCTTCGGCGACCAGACAGTGACGCGATTTCGGCCACCGCGCTTCGAAGCGTACAGCGCTTCGTCCGTCGCCTTGAACAGGCTTTCCCAGCTCTCGCCGGCCATCGGGAACGGCGCCACGCCCACCGAACAGGTGACCTTGAGCGGCCCGAGCTCGCTGTGGAACGTCGTCTCGCCGAGCTCGCTGCGGATACGCTCGGCGAGCTGGGCTGCGCCGCGCTCGTCGGTCTCCTCGCAGACGATGACGAACTCCTCACCGCCGAAGCGACCCACCGCGTCGGTGTCACGTTTGACCCGCCTGAGGACGTCGGCAAAGCCCTTGATCACGATGTCGCCGACGTCGTGACCATACGTGTCGTTCACCTTCTTGAAATGGTCGATGTCGCACACGAGCAAGCTGAGCGGCTTCTTGAAGCGGCTCGCGCTGCGCAGCTTCTGCTGCCCGACCTCGGTCAGCGCACGCTTGTTGAAGAGCCCCGTCAGGCCGTCCGTCGTGGCCATCTCTTCCAGGCGCTTGAGCATACGCGCGTTGGCCAGAGACACGGCGACGTGACTGGCCAGGACCTCGAGCGTCGGGCGCACGGCATCGCCAAACGCGGCACGGCGCTTGGAGCCGAGCACCAGGGTGCCGAGCGGCTTCTCGTGCACGGAGAGCGGCAGCACCAGCAGTGAGGGCATGGCGGGCGGCGCCAGGCGGCGGGTGAACACGACCTGGCGTGAGGGATCGTAGTCGCCGCGGTACGGCAGCGCGTGCCGGTTGGCCACGACCATGGAGACCAGGCCGGAGTTGTGCTTGAAGCGCTGACCCACGAGCTCGGTCGCGCCCTCGCCGCTGGCCGCGCAGATCTCGTGTTCACCGCTGCTGCGGTCGAACAGCGTGACCACGGCGAAGTCGAAGGCGGCGAACTCGCGCGCACCGTTGACGCCGGCCTCGATCACCTGGGCCTCGGTGGTGGCCGCCGCGAGAGCGTTGGCGCCGCGGTAGAGCTTGCCTTGCTCGACCTTGGCGCGCTCGAGCTGGACGAAGACGCGCTCGTTCTCGATCGCGCGCAACATGAAGTGCGTCGCTGCGCGCAAGGTGGACTCTTCTTCCGCGGTGAAACCTTCACGCGGCTCGCGATCGACCACGAGCAGCCCGCGGATCTTGCCGTGCTCGAACAGCGGCGTGGCCGAGACGGCGCCGATCGAAGGCTGGGTGGCGTAATAGGGCACGTGTTTGCCGGCCTTGGGCCCTGCCAGGGACAGCTGTTCGCCGCGCGCGATGCTGGCACCGAAGATGCCGTCGCGAGCGCTGAACGGTCCCGGCTGCAGCGCTTCTTCGGAGCTCGACAGCTCCTGGATGGTCAGGGTCGTACCGCTCTGATCCAGGTTCAGAAGAATCGCGGTGCGCAGACCGAGCGTACGGCGCAGGAGCGCGAGCCCGAACTCGACCGCCTGATGGATCTCGTCGACGCTCGAGCGCAGCAGGCGTTCCTCGTCGTCGGGCGCGGGTAGGAGCGTCCGCTCGCCGGCGCCGCTGGGAGCACCGAGGAGCCGGTAGGAGCGCGCCGCCTCGCGCATCTTCTTGAGCTCGGCCTCGATCTTGGCGCGGCTCAGGCTGCGGATGCGCGCGATCTCCGCGCGGAACACGATCAGGTTCAGGAAGGTGAACAGACCGAGCAGGGTGGCGTGCGACGCGAAACGCTCGGGGGGCCCGCCGGGGAAGGCGACGAAGACGAGGGCACCCTCCAGCAGAACGGCGAAGGTGACAGCCGCCGCCGCCGGCTTCGGCCCGGTGAAGCTCGCGCCCAGCATGGCCAGCGCGTAGACGACCGGGTACCAGGGGCCGTCGAGCTGGCCGGGGGCATGCAGCACCGCGGCATAGGCCAGCACGAACAGGTGCATCAGGATTTCGAGGTCGACGCGGCCGGTCTCCTCCTCGGGCGCCAGCCGTCGCAGGCGCCGGTTCAGGCGCAGCGTGGCCGAGAGCAGCAGCAGGCCGAGGAGCGGCGCGCTCCAGACGAGCGGCGGATCGGCGCTGGCCCAGTAAACGAGGTAGGCCCCGAGACCCAAGCTGATGATGGTCCCCGAGCACTGCGCCAGGCGGCGCTGCAGCCAGAGGGCACCACTGACCAGCGGGTCCATGCTTCGGCCGTACCAGGACCCCGCTTTGACGGCCTACTTTCCTGGTACAGTCGGTTCCGTGCGGGCCGGCCTCAGGCTCAGGCTATTGCTCCTGATTGGCGGCCTTCTGATCGTCGCCTTCGTCCCGCTCTACTTCGCGATCGCCACCTACACCAGCGTTGCCCTGCGCCAGCAGCGTGAGAGCCATGCGCACGCGCTGGCCCGCGCGGTGGCCGGACACGTGGTCGAGGCCGTGCGGCGGCGCCCCGCCGACGAGCTCGAGTCCCTGCTGCGAGCAGAGGTCGGCGCCGAAGGGCTCGAGGGCCTGGCCGTGTACGGTGCGGACGGCCGCTCGGTGGCACGCGTGGCTGACGGTGACTCGCTCGAACGCTTACCCGAAAACTTGCCCGGCGCCCGCGCGCGCACGAGTGAGCTGATGACGCCGCGCGGACGCGCGGTGCGCGTCGACGTGCCGTTCGAAGGCGGCGCGGTAGTCGCACTTCTGCGCACCGACGACGACGCCTCGCGCGTCGCGCCGCTGTTGCGCCTGGTCGCGCTCTACACCGCGCTCGTCGCGCTCGCTCTGCTCGTGCTCGCCTACTACGCCCTGACACGCCTGATCGTGCGCCCGCTCGACGCGCTGGGCCGCGCCGCAGAGCGCGTGGCGAGCGGCGGTAAGGGGCTCGTGTTGCCCCCCACGGACGTGCCCGAGCTCGCCGATCTCGGCAGCAGCTTCCGCACCATGACCGAACGCTTGCTGGCGGAAGAAGAAGCCTTGCGGAAGAAGATCGACGAGGTCGAGCGCGCCACCGAGGGGCTCAAGCAGGCGCAGGAGCGGCTGGTGCGCTCCGAGCGGCTGGCCTCGGTCGGGCGGCTCGCCGCGGGTTTCGCGCACGAGGTCGGCAACCCGATCGCGGCGCTGATGGGGCTACAGGATCTGCTGCTGGCGGGTGGGATGAGCGAGCCCGAGCAACACGATTTCTTGAGCCGGATGCGCAAGGAGACCGAACGCATCCACCGCATCCTGCGCGACCTCCTGGCCTTTGCCCGGCCGGGTGCGTCGAGCGAGGCGGCGCCGGCGGCTCCCGGTCAGGTCGAGTCCGCGATCTACGACGTCGCCGCGCTGGTGGCGCCGCAGAAGGCGATGAAGGAGGTCGAGCTCGAGCTCGACGTCTTCCCCGATCTCCCGGCGGTGCGCCTCAGCCACGAGCAGCTCGTTCAGGTGCTGCTCAACCTGGTGCTCAACGCCGCCGACGCGGTACCCGCCGGCGGGCGTGTGCGCGTGACGGCCAAGCCCCACGC
>DATLIL010000154.1:0-3813 GCA_035539475.1 Polyangiaceae bacterium | reverse complement strand
GGCATGGTCGTCATGCCGAACACGGCGCTGCCGACTCTGGAGGGCACGGTGGATTTGGTCGGCAACGGTGCGGTGATCGACGGGACCGCGCTCGGCGGCGTGGCCAACTGCTTGCGCATTCAAGGCACGGTGCGCGCCTTCGATCTCGAGATCCACTCCTGCCCGCAAGCGCCCATCTCGATCCAGGACTCCAGCGATAGCGTGGTCAGTGGCTGTTTCCTGCACGACAACGGCTGGGCGCTCGAGTCGCTGAACTCGACCGGTACGATCATCGGCCCCGGCAACCGGATCACCAACAACGCGGGGGCCGGGATCTACAGCAACTCTGCCGGGGACCAGATCAGGGGCAACTCCATTCGAGACAACACGCAGCAGGGGATCCTGGTCGACGATCTTGCGATTGGCGCTCGCATCACTGGCAACCTGATCGTGGGCGGAACCGACGCGATCAGCATCGGCGCGGACGACGCCATCATCTGGCACAATACCGTGGTCGGCGCTGCCTCCAGTGCCGTCAGGGTTGGCAACGTCAGCGGCGTCGACGTGCGGAACAACATCCTGGCAGATGCCGGAACCATGGGCATCATTGGCACGGATGCCGCCCTCGCCGAGCAGGACTACAATCTCCTCTTTGGCAACGCGAACGACGACTGTGGTGCGTGCACGCTGGGTGCAAACAGCATCCTGGTGGATCCCGAGTTCGTCGACGCAGCGAGCGGCGACTATCGCCTGAGCCCGACGAGCCCCGCGATCGACGCCGGCATCGACGTGGGCCTGCCTTTCAGCGGCGTTGCTCCCGATATCGGCTACTACGAAGTAACGCCCTAGCCCGGCGTGGAGCCGCTGCGGCGCAGGCCGGATTGGCGCACCTGCTGCTCGAGATCGCGGAAGCGCTGGGCCAGGGCGCGCACGAGGGCGCCGGACCAGCCTTCGATGCCGAGTCCCTCGGTCATGGTCGCCTTGTCGAGCACGAGCACGGTGACCTTGTCGACGGCCTCGACGCTGGCGGCGCGAGGCTCGTCGAGCAGCAGCGCCATCTCGCCGAAGACGTCGCCGGCGTTCATCAGCGCGAGCGTCTCTTGCTGGTTGCCGACGGTGCGGTAGGCGCGGCATTGACCGTTGACGATCATGTAGGCGGCGTCGCCGGGATCACCTTCGCGCATGATCACGGTGCCGGGCATGAACGATTTGCGTGGCAGGTGCAGGCCACCGAGCAGGAAGTTGTGCACGTCGCGTTGCAGCTCGAGCACGCTCTGGTAGCGGTCTTCGGGCCTGACCGCGGTGGCCTTGGCGACGATGACGCGGATGCGCTTGGAGATGCCGATGCCCATCGTGGCCTCGTCGATCGAGACGACCTTGCCCGCCTGGGCGCGCTCGATCACCACGTTCGAGTCGAGGATGTTGCCGTAAACGCGCTGGCCGCTGACGATCTCGTAGAGCACGGCGCCGAGGCCGAACACGTCCGAGCGCTCGTCCATCTCGGCCGGGTTTCCGCGCGCCTGCTCGGGCGCCATGTACTCCGGCGTGCCGACGGCGCCAGGCGCTTCCATCTGCGCCATGTTGCCGGACGCTGGCCGCGTCTTGGTCAGCTTGGCCAGGCCCCAGTCCATCAAGTAGACCTGACCGAAGCCGGCGACCATGATGTTCTCGGGCTTGAGGTCGCGGTGGATCACCCCACGGTGATGCGCGTAGGCGACCGCGTCGCAGACCTTGAGGAAGATCTCGAGACCTTCCTCGAGGCGCTCGGTCGAGCCGGGCGGGCGGCGTGAGCTTCGCAGCCAGCGGTCGAAGTTCACGCCCTGCACGAGCTTCATCGTGAAGTAGGGGATGTTGTTGTGATCGACGGCGAGCTCGTGCACCGGCACGATGTTCGGGTGCTCGAGCTGCCCCGTGATCTGGCCCTCGGCGATGAAGCCGTCGCGATAGAACGGCTCCTGCGCCAGATCCTTGTCCAGGCGCTTGAGCGCGACGTGACGCAGGAGGTTGCGATCGGTGGCCGGGTGAATGCGGCCCATCCCGCCGCGGCCGAGCTCGCCGAAGATGCGCAGGTGCGGCGGGGTGGGGATCAGCTCTTGCGCGATCTCCTGCGCCGAGACCTCGTTGTTACCGCCGACGGGGATGGTCTCGATCACGTAGACGGGCTGTGGTTCACCCTTGTCGTTCTGGCTCACGGCGCGCTCCTTTGCGCTTTTGGCGCTGGCGGCAGGGTACCAAAGCCTGGGTTCCCAAGCTATGCCGACGGAGGCACTGCTTCTGCCCGCTGGCGCGAGGCCATGGTCTTGGGGCCTTCCGCCGCCAAACGTGCGCCTTCCTGCATCAATCCGGCGATGGCCCAGTAGGCGTCGGCCCAGGCTTTTTCGAGCTCGGGGTTCCAATCCGTGCCGGCGACCTCGCGCAGGGTGGCGAGCAAGCTGTTGCCAACCCAGGCGTACATGTCGTCGGTGACGCCGTAGTGCACGTGGCGCGCGCCCAGGCCGTGCAGCGTGCTGGTCAGCCACGGCGCGTCCTCGAGGTGGTCCATCACTGCCACCAGCGCCTGTGTCAGCATGTTCTCTTGCTGACCACGGCGCGCGACCGGAAACATCTCGCGCGTCGGCGGGTAGCGCTCGAACAGGATCTCGTAGAAGCGCTGGGTCAGGTTGGGGGCGCGCTCGACGACGAGCTCGAAGCTCTGGCGAAGTAGATCGACGTTCAGACTCATGATTGGTTCCTCCGGGCGGACGCACATTGCAGCGGGCGTGCCAGCCGGAGCAGCTCGTGTGAACGAGGCGGGTTTCGCGGAAAGCAGCCGCGCGAGCGAGAAATGCAGGGGTTTGCCCAGGGTGTGCGCGGAGTGTGCGCGGAGTGTGCGCGCACGCTGCCGGCACGGCGCTGGCACCGTGCCAGCAGCGTCTGGCACGAGCGCCCGATCCATTGCTATGGTGATGCCTCGATGAGCGCGTTGCCTTCTCGCCGCCGTGAGCTCCTGGAAGAAAGCTTCGAGCTCGCGCTCGTGCGCGATCCCGACTTCCCGAGGCTCTTCTACGAGATCCTCTTCCGCGACCATCCTGCGGCGCAGGCGCTGTTCAAGCGCAACACACTCAACGCGCAGCGCACGATGCTGTCCAAGACGCTGATCGCCGCGGTCGATCACATCGACAACGAAGCCTGGCTCACCGAGCATCTCTCGCCGCTCGGCCAGCAGCACGTCGAGTGGGGCGTCACGCCGGAGATGTACGGCTGGATGGGTGTCGCGCTGCGCCAGTCGCTGGCGGAGGTCTGCGACGAGCAGTGGACGCCGGATCACGATCAGGCGTGGAGCGAAGCCTTCGAGCTGATCGTCAAGGCCGTGCGCTCCGGCGAGCGCTGAATGATCGGGTCGGTCGCGCCCTCGTCGTAACGGGCGCGCAAGCAGCGCCGGGTTCGAAGATGTGGTCGCGATAACAGGTCGCCGTACTCGCCGCGGCCGCGCACGGCGCGCACCGTAACGGCCCGGAGCTCCTCACCCCCGGCAGATAGTGCTGTCGGAGGAGGTTCGCGCGAGAGTGCAGCGAACATCGATCTTTCCGCCACTGCGGTGCGACTCCCGGGGATGTTCTCCGGTCACGACGCGCGCTTGAAGATCGGCGCGAGCTCGTGCCCTAACCTGATTGCCAGTGCCGCGATCTCTCAGCGCCCCGCGCGCCGTCGTGCTCGTTTCGGTCCTGTTCCTGGTTGCTTGCAATGCGACAACCAGCCCGTAAAACGGAACCGTCGACGGGCTCGGTGTGTCCGGCGCCGGCTCGAGCCCGCCGGCGGCTGGCGGGAGCTCCTCCGCCGGAAGCGGTTCCGAAG
>DATLIL010000153.1:0-12493 GCA_035539475.1 Polyangiaceae bacterium | reverse complement strand
GCGTTCGTCACGCGCGACGGCGGCGACGTGAGCACGGCGGGCGTTGTCGAGATCGATCTCGTTCAGCGGCTGCACGCAGCCGAAGTCGAGAAAGGTGACGCCGCCGTCGTCGTGGAAGATGTAGTTGCCGGGGTGCGGATCGGCGTTGAAGCGCGCGCCGATCAGGTTGCCCTTGAACACGAAGCGCCACAGCGTCCGTGCGTACTCGGCGCGGAGCGCCGGCGGCTCGAGCGCGGCTTGCTCCAGGCTCTTGCCGCTGACGAACTCGCTGGTGAGCACGCGCCGCGACGAGCGCTCCGCGATCACGGCGGGGATGCGGATGGTGCGATCACCCGCGTGCACGCGAGCGAAGTAACGCTGATGCTCCGCCTCCAGGCGATAGTCGAGCTCCTCCAGGAAGCGCTGCCGCACCACCTCGAAGACCTTGCCTGCGTCGAGCTTTTTCGGACCGACCACGGAGAGCAGGCCCTCGAACATGGTGACGTTGCCGAGGTCACTCTCGAGCGCGCGGTCGATGCCGGGGTGCTGCACCTTGACCGCGACAGCGCGACCGTCCAGCAGACGAGCGCGATGCACCTGGCCGATCGAAGCGCTGGCAAAAGGCTCCGGCGACCACTCCGAAAATAGCTCCGAGACCGGCGCCCCGAGCTCCTCCTCGACCAGCCGAGCGACGCTCTCGGGCGACGAGCTCGGCGCCGCCGCGCGCAACGTGCCGAGCGCCTTCTCGTACGCCTCGCGCTGACCCTCCGGCAAGATGCCGTCCACGTAGCTCAGGGTCTGCCCGATCTTGGCGGCCAGTCCGCGCAGCGTGCCGAGCGACTCGGCGAACTGCTCTGCGGCCTTCTCGCTACCCTTGGCGATCAGGAGGTTGGCGCCGGCTCGTGCTCCGGCACCGGCCATCTTGATCAGCCGCTGTGCTCGACCGAGGGGAAGCTTGCGGGGATCGGCCATCGCTAACCTCCAGGATATGGGGCAAGTCGAGGCCGAAGCCAAGCGACCGCGCCGGAGCAGCCGCGGAAGCGCCTATCCGCGCTGGGTGAAGCTGCGCGTTGACAAGGAATGCCGCTCCGGCGGCCGGACGATGACGACCGGTCAGTAAAGACTGACGTCGTCGACTCAGCCCACCTTGGCGCCAACACCCGAGAGCAACACGCCGACGAGAGCGTGGGCGAGCTCGTTGCCGCCCGGACCAGCAGGCAACGGCAAGCGCTGGCCGGCGACCGCGCGGATGACCTGCGCCGGACCCGCGAGGGCCACGGCGCTCAGCACCACCACCACGGGGTGCAGCGAGCGATCGAAGGTGCCGTCGGCGAAGCCGTCGAACACCGTGCGCAGGATCAGCGGCACGTGCCCGCGCTTGAAGCGCTCGACGATGCGCTCGAGTCGCTCGGAGGAGACCAGCGCCTCGCGCAGGACCAGCTTGATCACCTGGATCTCCTCGGGACTGACGGCGGCGAAGCGCTCGAACATGCGCTCGAGCCGCTCGCGCACCGAAAGCTCGGGCGTCAGCGCGCGGTCGAGATCCGCCACCAGCGCCTCGTAGCGCTCCTCCACCACTGCCAGGAACAGCTCGTCCTTGCTGGGAAAGTAGTAGTAGACCATGCCGATGCTGGTGCCCGCAGCGGCGGCGATGGCGCGCAGCGAGGCGCCGTCGACGCCGTCCTTGAGGAACAGCTCGCGCGCGGCTTCCACGATCCGAGGTTCGATATCGCTACGAGGACGAGGCATTAGACGAGCTTCTTGCTGAAGCGCAGCGAGGCCAGCGTGACCAGCGCGAACAGGATGCCGCCCAGCCAGACGAGCTCCGAGTAGACGTCACTGAAGTGAGCGCCCTTGAGCGTGATGCCGCGCACGATGCGCAAGAAGTGCGTCAGCGGCAGACCCTGCGCCAGGAACTGCGCGGGCCTGGGCATGGCTTCGTACGGGAACATGAAGCCGCTCAGGAGGATGTTGGGCAGCAGAAAGAAGAACGACATCTGCATGGCTTGCTGCTGCGTCTTCGCCAGCGTGGAGAAGAACAAGCCCAGCGCCAGATTGGCGCTGATGAACACGAACACCAGCGCGTAGAGCAAGCCGAGCGAGCCGACCAGCGGCACATGGAACACGAGCTTGCCGGCCAGCAGGATCAGCGACATCTGGAAGTAGCCGATCACGACGTAGGGCAGGATCTTGCCCAGCACGAGCTCGAGCCGCGTGACCGGCGAAACGATGAGCTGCTCCAGCGTACCGCGCTCGCGCTCACGCGCGATGGCCATGGCCGTGAGCATCACCATGGTCATGGTCAGGATCACGCCGATCAGACCGGGCACGACATAGACGGCCGTGCGCAGATCCGGGTTGTACCAGGTGTTGGGCTCGAGCCGGATCGGCTCGCTCATGGCGCCGCCGTGCCCGAGCCTGCTCAGCATGAGCGCACTCGAGCGCGCGATGATCAGCGACGCGGCCGTGTTCGTGGCGCTGGCCACCGTCTGCGGATCGGAGCCGTCGACTACCAGCTGCAGCTCTGCCGTGACGCCGCGCGCGACGTTCGAGGCGTAGTCGCTCGGCACGACCAGCGCCACACGCGCGCGCCCGCCGCGCAGAGCGCGCTCGATCTCGTCGTAGCCGCGCACCTCGCCCACGATGTCGTAAAAGCCGGTGGCCTCCAGGCTGCGGGCCAGGTCGCGCGACTCGGCGCTGCGATCCTGGTCGTAGACCACGGTCGGGATGTGACGCACGTCCGTGTTGATGGCGTAGCCAAAGAGCAAGAGCTGCACGATCGGCAGCACGGCCATCATCGCCAGTGTCAGGCGATCGCGCCGCAGCTGCAGCAGCTCCTTCCAGGCGATGATGAAGGCTCGCATCAGGCAGCGCTCTTTTGCTGGAGTCGCTCGTCGCGCCGCACCATCGAAACGAAGGCGTCCTCGACCGTGACGCGCGACGGGCGTGCGGCGTTGACCTCTGCGCCTGCGCTGGCACTGACTTCGCGCACGAGCGCCACGGGGTCGGCCGGCGCGTGCACGGCCACGCGCAGCACGTGCCCGAAGTGCGAGAGCTCGTCCACCTCGGGACGCTGGCGCAGGAGCTCGCCCACCTCACGCGGGCGATCGAGCTCGAATTCGGCCGCGCGCAGGTCGCGGCGCTCCACGATCTCTTCCGGCGTGCCGACATCGAGCAGCGTGCCGCGGAAAATGAAGGCCAGACGATGGCAGCGCTCGGCCTCGTCCATGTAATGCGTGGTGAGCAGCACCGTCGTGCCCTCGGCGGAGATGCGATGGATCTGCTCCCAGAAGTCACGGCGGCTGACTGGATCGACGCCCGCCGTCGGCTCGTCCAGGAAGAGCAGCGGCGGGTCATGGATGGTGGAGCTCGCCAGCGCGACGCGTTGCTTCCAGCCGCCGGACAGCGTGCCCGCGATCTGATCCTGGCGCGGGCCCAGGCCCGTGCGCTCGAGTACCTTCTGGACGCGCTCGCGGCGCTTGAAGAACGGCACGCCGTAGATGCCGGCGTAAAACAGCAGGTTCTCGCGCACCGAGAGATCCTCGTACAGGCTGAAGCGCTGGGTCATGTAGCCGATGCGCTGCTTGATGCGCTCGGCCTGCGTCTCGATGTCGAAGCCGACCACGTTGCCGCTGCCACCGCTGGGGTCGAGAATGCCGCACAACATGCGGATGGTGGTGCTCTTGCCGGCGCCGTTCGGGCCGAGCACGCCGAAGATCTCGCCCTTGTAGACCGAGAGCGATACGTCGCGCACCGCCACCAGGTCGCCGAAGCGCCGCGACAGCGAGTGGGTCTCGATCACGAGCTCGCGGGTCATCACGGACTCCGCTGCGCGATGGTCACGAACGCGGGAACACCGGCGTGCAGCCGGCGCTTGGGGTCGTCGATGCGCACCCGTACGCGCACGACGAGGTTGGGTCGCTCGCGCTCGCTGAAGAGAAAGCGCGGCGTGAACTCGGTCTTTTGCGCCACGTGCTCGACCTTGCCCGGCAGCGACTCGGACTCGGCGTCGACCTTGACCCGCGCGGAGGTGCCGACGGTGATGCCGGCGAGCTTGCCTTGCGGCACGAACACGTCCACGTACGGGTGAGCGGTGTCCGCCAGCGTGACGACGGCGCTGCCGGCGGCGACCACCTCACCGACCTCGACATGCTTGTCGAGGATCTCGGCGTCGATCGGCGCGTGGAGCTGGTGGCGCTCGAGCCGCACCTGGTCGGCGCCGAGCGAAGCCTGGGCGGCGTCGGCGCGAGCAGCGGCCACCTCGACGTCCTCGATCTTGGCGCCGCGCTTGAGCGAGAGCAGGTTCTGCTCGAGCGCACGGCGCTCGGCCTGAGCGCGCGCCAGCTGCGCCTCGAGCTGGTCGACGCCGGCCAGCGCCACCACGTTCTTTTCGTAGAGCGCCCGCTCGCGCGCGAGATTCTTTTCGAGCAAACCTTCGCTGGCCTTGGCCGCCTCCACGCGTTCGGCCATGGCGCGGATATCTTCGCTGCGCGCGCCGGATTTGACGCGCTCGAGCTCGGCGCGAGCGCTCTCGGCGTCGGCGGTGCGTGCCGCCAGTTGCTTCTGCGTGAGCTCGTCGTCGAGCGTCGCGATCGGCGCGCCCTTCGCGACGCGATCGCCCTCTTTGACGTGCAGCTGGTCGACGCGTCCGCCAAGCTCGAAACCGATGGTGCTCTGCTCGTATTCGACCACGCCTTGCAGCGGCTCCTCGCGCTGCGCCGACGCCTTGGCGCAGCCCGCGGCCGCGAGCAGCAGCGCGAGCGGCCAGGCGTAACGGAGCCGCGCATTATTTATCATTCGACTGATAATAATCCGACCGACCGAAACAGCAAGCCCAGGTGCGGCAGGCGGGGCTAAAACTCAGTGTTTTCCAACAATTAATCGCCGCGCTTCCGCTGGAGCGTCGGCGTCACCTTGTCTGGATCGACCACGGCACGGCGGATGGCGCCCTTGCCGAAGCGCTCCTGGATCTCGTCCAGGACCGGTCCCAGGGGATCGCGCGGCGGCGGGAAGAGGTCGAGCTGCTCGTTGGCCGTGGTCTCGAGCCCGCTCAGCGAGACGCCGATCAGGCGCACGGGTTCTGCCAGCGCTTCGGCATCCCACAGCGCCAGCGCGACCTCGCGGATGCGCGCGCCGTCGTCGATGGCCATGGGCAGCGTCTTCTGTCGGCTGAGCAGGGGGTAGATGGGCTCGCTGAGCTGACCGACGCGCGCGCTGCGCTCGCCCTTGCGGCGCGCCAGCTTGATCTTGAGCGTGACGGTGCGGCCACGCAGCCCCGAGCGACGCAGGCGGCGCGCCACCGCCTCGGCGTGCGCGGTGATGGTGGAGGCGATCGTCTCGCGATCGGAGACGTCATGCTCGAAGGTGTTCTCCTCGCCGCACGATTTGGCGGCGCGATCGCTGACGACCTCGCGATCGTCCTCGCCGCGCGCGAGCCTGGAGAGCTCGTAGCCGCGCTGACCCAGGAGCTCGAGGGCGCGCTCCGGCGGCAGCGCAGCGAGCGCAGCGAGCGTCTTGAAGCCCGCGCGTTCGAGCTCCGCGGCCGTGATGGGACCGACGCCCCACAAGCGGCGGATGGGCAGCGGTGCGAGGAAGGCGCGCACTTCTTCGGCAGCAATCAAGCGCAGGCCGTCCGGCTTCGACGAAGTACAGGCGATCTTGGCGACGAGCTTGCAGGGCGCGATGCCGACACTCACGGCTAGCTCCGTCTCCTGCCGCACGCGAGCCCTGAGCTTCTTGCCGAGCTCGAGCGCTCCGCCGAACAGGCCGACGGAGCCCGAGATATCCAGAAAGGCCTCGTCCAGCGCCAGCGGCTCGATCAGCGGCGTGAAGGTCTCGAACACCGCGTGCACCTGATCGGAGACCTCGACGTAGCGCGCCATGTTCGAGGGCAAGAAGATCCCGTTTGGACACAAGCGGCGGGCCTCGAAGCCGGGCATGGCGCTGCGCACGCCGAACTTTCGCGCTTCGTAGGATGCCGCGGCCACCACGCCGCGCGGCGAGGTCGCGCCGACGATCACGGGCTTTCCGCGCAGCTCCGGATGGTCGCGCTGCTCGATGGACGCGTAGAACGCGTCCATGTCGGCATGCAGGATGAAGCGCGCTCTCACCCCGCGGAGCATAGCGCCGTTGCGCGCGCGCCGGCCTGTACTAGGCTCCCGCTGCCTTGATTTCTTCCGCCGTCGCCCGCTGGCTGCCGCTCTACCTGGCGGTCATGTCCGGTGCCGTGGCGGCGAGCTGCGGGGGCAAGAGCGAAGAAGAGCTCGAGTCGGAGGCGTGTTTCGAGGACTCGAGCGCGCTCTACGAACAACGCATCAAGCCGCTGTTCGAGACCGACCGCCCGCAGAGCTGTAACCAATGCCACCTCTCCGGCGTCGATCTCAGCGTGTTCGTGCGTGACAGCATGTGCGAGACGCGCGCCTGCCTGCTGGCGAACGGACTCGTCGATGCGACGGACATCGACAACAGCCTGATCCTCACCTGGATCGCCCGGGCCCAGCCCGAGAGCGAGCTCATCACGCAGGAGGTCATCGACGAGGAGTACCAGGGTTTCCGCGACTTTCTGGCGCAGCTCGCCAGCTGCTCCAACGCCTCCTGTCGCGAGGTCACCTGCAGCGCGGTCAAGGGTCCGGGCAAGTGCGAGCGCGAGAGCGAACCGGGCATGATCACGGTGACCGATCCGGACGCGCAGTGCGACAGCCAATCCGTCGAGGCAGCCTTTCGTGACACGGTCTTTCCCTGGCGCGACCGCTGCTTTCCCTGCCATCACGACGATCAGCTCAAGGCCACCGCCGAGGCGCCGCGCTGGATCGAGGTCGGCGGCAACTGTGAGACCGCGGCGGTGTCCACCTTGCGCAACGTGATCGACCGCGGCCTCGTCGACACGGAAGTGCCCGAAGACAGCCTGATCCTGCTCAAGCCGCTGCCCGAGAGCGACGGTGGCGTGCCGCACGGTGGCGGAGACAAGTTCCACGACAAGAACGACCAGGCGTACCAGTCGTTCCTGTCGTTTGCCGAGTACTACGCCGCCTGCGTGGCGGCGGGCATGCCGTACTAGGCGCCGCCGGCGCCGCCGTGCGCCGCGCCGCCGTGCGCTGCACCGCCTTCGCCGTGCGCCGCGCCGCCTTCACCGGCGTGACCATGCTCTGCGCCGCCGGCACCACCGCCCGCGAGGTAGTCCGTGCAGAACGAGATGCACTCTTCGTAACGGTCGAGACAGACCTCGCCGTCGCCGGTGTGTCCGAGCTCGTGGCACTCGGCGCCGAGCTCGCTCGACTCGGCCTCGTGGCACAGGTGGCCGATCTCTTCGCACGCTGCGGTGCCGGCACCGCCGACGCCACCAGCGCCAGCTTCGGTGTGGCTGCCGCCGCCCTTGCCGGCGGAGCCCGACGTGCCACCAGTCTCCTCCGCGGGCTTCGGATCGTCGTCACAGGCCGGCGCCAGCGCAACGGCCGTCAGCAGTAATACGGAGCTCAGGAGTGTGGTGCGCAGTGAAGTCATGGCCGGCTTCTACCGCTACTCCACGTCACCGGCAACGCTCAGCGCATCACGGCGGGAGCTTCGATGCTGCCGACGTATCTGCCGATTTCTTCGCGCCTCGCCTGAATCATGTCGAGCAACGCCATGGCGTGCGCGGTGCGAGCGGGCGCCACCGGATCAGGGTGAGCCAGGCGCACCTTGTCCCAGCGCAGACGCACCGTGTTCTCGAGCTCACGGATCTCGAATAGCGCACGCCGGAAGGGGTTCCGACCGCTGCGCGCGGACCATGCCGCGTCGATCGCGACCGCCAGCGCGCTCAGCGCCGCGAGCATCGCGGCGGGCCAGCCCACCGCGTAGCCCGCGGTTGCCGCAGCACCTGCCGCCCCGAGAAATGCCGTTCCGCGCAGGGCCCAGAAGCGGGTCGCCTCGCGGCGATCGCTGCGCGCGTTGGCTTCCGCCCAGCGCTCGAGATCGTCGATCTGATCGCCGAGCGCCTTGTCGGGAACGAAATCGGCGCGCAGCGCGGCCATGCGCGTCGGCTCTTCCGGCGTGGAGTCGAACTTGACCCGCGGATCGGTGCCCTCGGGTGGTGCGCTGCTGGGCGCAAACGAGGGAAGCGAAGGCTGTGGCGGCGGCCGCAGCGGCGGAATGGTGCCCGGGCGGGCCGACACGGTGGATGACATCGGGGCGCAGCCTGCCCCGTCTTCAGCGCGCGATCCAGCCGAATGGCCGCCCCGTCCGCGTTCTTTGAATCTCAAACGAAGCAGCCCTGTGGATAAGTGCGGGAATCGATCCACGCAGAGTGCAAACATCCTATTGTCGCGTAACCTGGAGTGGTGTCGCCCACTGACAGGGGTCTGCACTGGCGCGAGATCTTGCTGATGCTCGGCATCGCGCTGGTGTGGCCCGCCGTCTTGGCGCCGCTGCTGTGGCGCGCGCAGCGCTTTCATCGGGTGGCGCGCCGAGCCGCTCGCTTCCGTCACCGCATCGTCGCGAACGGCGTCGAGGTGTGGAGTGACGCCGCCGCGCCGAAGCTCATTGTCTGGACCAAGCTTCACGACGGGCGCTGGTTGGTGCAACTCACGCACACGATGGCGTCGGGTTACGAGGAAACTTACGCGCTCGACCTGCGCGAAGAAGGCGTGGCGCTCGGAGGCTATTCGGGGGAGCTCGATCTCGTCATCGCGGCGCTCGCGGCGCGCCAGCTTCGTCCGCGTCCCATCGACGGAGGGCGCGCGCTCGGCGCAGCGGGCTGGCTCATGTCACTGCTCTGGCTCGGCGCTGCGCTGCTCGTGGCAGTGCTCGTCGGCTAATACACCCCCGCTGTTATTCGTCCCATGGACCGGCCGGGCGATGGATTGGCGCCGTCTCGCCCGCCTTGACCCTCTCGGGCTCTGCCGCTACGCAGGCATCGCGGCGCGCGGTGGTGGGAGATCACGAACGACGACTACCGTCGTGCGCAGCGATCACTGGTGGAGGCACAGATGAAGAAGTTTCATTGGATGACGGTGGTGTTGGTTTCGGCGCTGGCTGCTGTGCCCGCGCTCTCTGGCTGCAGCATCGAGACCAGCGAGGACGAGGCGAAGACGGGCTCGGTGTCGATGGCGCTCAGCTCCGTCACGAACGGAACCGAGTACCGCCTGAGCAACGCGGTCTTCCAGATCGACGGTCTGGTCTCGACGTCGCTCCAGTCGAGCGACATGGTCGGCGAGACCGTGCTCAGCGCCGTGCTGCCCGTGGGCGGTTACACCAGCTCGCTGGCCAGCGGCTGGGTCCTGCAGCGCAACGACGGCGGGACGTTCGTGAACGTGCAGGCCACGCTGGTGTCGCAGAATCCGGTCGCCTTTCAGGTCAACGAGGGCTCCAGCACCAGCCTCGTCTATCAGTTCGACACGGACGGCACGATCATCAGCATCGGTTCCGGCAGCCTCGACATCTCGATCGCGGTCAACGAGACGGGGACGCCCGCCGCCTGCACGCCTTTCGGCGCTGGCTGCGCGGCGAGCGAGTGGTGCGTGCCCGGTGCGCTCTTCGGCGCGCCCGATCAGTGCGTCCAGACCGGGCCGCTGCAGCCTGGCGACGCCTGTGACGGAACGGTGGGCTGCGGCATGAACCAGCTCTGCGGCGACATCGGCCTGGGCAACCAGTGCCTCGAGCTGTGCTCCGGCTCGACCTTCGGGCAGCCCTGCCCGGGCGGCGGCGGCGTCTGCACCGACTTCGGCGACCCGACCGTGGGTCTCTGCCAGTAACTTCGAGCGAAGCGCGCGATCACCTGTCGACCCCGGCGGGTGATCGCGCGTGCCGAGTTATCCCCCGCGACGACCGTTGTAGACGAGCGCGCCGGACGCGGCGAAGTCGCGAAACACCGAGACGGCTTCGTGCTGCGTGGAGCCGTGCTGCACGTTGATACCGCGCTTCGCGAGCTGACCTTGCCACTCGGGGTGAATCGGCCCCTCGTCGAAGCCGGTGAGCTGCTCGAGCTCGTCGCCGCTGCCCGCGAGCAGGAGCGATCGGACACCTGACCAGGGCAGCGCGCCGAAGCACATGGCACAAGGCCGCCAGCTGGCGACGAGCTCGTGCGGCGGCAGGTTCGAGGCGCCGAGGTCGAAGCTCGCGTAGAAGTTTTGCGCCAGCGTCAGCGCGACGATCTCGGCGTGGGCGGCGGAGCAGCTGCCCGGCACGACGCGATTCACGCCGGCGGAGACGAGCTCCCAGGTATCCATGCGAAAGACCGCGGCGGCGAAGGGGCCTCCGCTCTGCTCCTGAAAGTTACGTCGCGCCAGCCTGAGCACGAGCCCTAGGCGCTGCAGCGGGTCCGGCGCCGGTCCCCAGCCGAAGTCGTGGCACTCCTGCGTCACCCACGCAGGGAGGCTGATACTGAATCCTTCAGGACGAGAGCTGACGGGGTCAGGCGCTGATGCGGCGGCGATGGCTCACCTCGGGACGGGGAATTGCCTTGCGCAGACCGGGGCCGTTGCCCACGTACTGGCGAGACATGGCAGCAAGCATGCGCTGCCGGGCGTCGGGGGCAAGCCGCGCCAGGGTGGCGTTGGCAAAGCTCGGGTCGACCTGCGCGCGCGCGAGAAACGCCGCCGTCCTGGGGCCATGGGCGCGCCGGCACGACGCGCAGAAGGCGCCCTCGAGCTGGGCGATTTGCGAACAGAGTCGACAGGTTTCCATGGAAACGGCGCTTAGCGGGAAGCAGCGCATTGGGCCAAATTTGCCGCGCGAGCCCGGCCTGTGAGATGAGTTTGCCCTGCCCACGATGACCCGCGGCTCGCGATTTCCTTGGCTCGGCCCGCTCCCGGTAGCGCTGCTGCTGCCGCTGCTCGCGTTGCTGGCCCTGCTGCCGGCCCCGTCGGCCGCGGCTCCCGAGAAGGCCAAGGACATGTCGGGCAACAACGGCTGCCGGCTGCAGGACGCCAAGGCGTTCCTCAAGCGCTCGGCCTTCGTGCGCCGTGGTCAGCTCGACGGCAAGAAGCACCTGACCGCGCTCAAGTACCGCGTCGAGCGCTACGGTCACGTCGACGGTCTGGGCCTGGAGAAGCTCAACTCCGAGACGGCGATCTCGAACGCGGCCAGCGCGCGCTTCATGGGTCACTCGCTGTCGGTGCACAAGAAGATCGTGCCGGCGCTCCGCTGCGTGGAAAAGCGCATCCGCAAGACCTGCAAGAAGCGCGCGGAACAGTACACGGCCAATGCCGTGGGCGGCTTCCGCACCGCCAACAGCTTCCGCGGCGGTGAGGTCTCGAATCATCTCTTCGGCATCGCGGTCGACATCGACCCGGAGAAAAATCCCTGCTGCGGCTGCGTCAGCCCGTGGCCGGAACATCCGGCCTGCCAGGGTTCGGCGGCGAGTATTTTCGAGCGCACGGCGCTGCCGCGCTGCTGGATCGACGCGTTCGAGCGCTACGGCTTCTACTGGCTAGGGCGCGATCCCGATCTGCGCGATACGATGCACTTCGAGTTTCTCGGCGATCCCGATCGCATCATCCCCTGAGCGAGAACCCATGCACCTTCTGGTCAATACGGGCGGCGGTGACGCGCCGGGTCTGAACGCCGTGTTGCGTGCAGTCACGCTCTCCGCGGTTCGTCGCGGCTTCAAGGTGACCGGCATCCACCGTGGCTACGCCGGACTGTTCGAGCCCGAAGGCGAGGGCCTGATCCCGCTGACGCGCGATCTGGTGCGCGGCATCACCGATCGCGGCGGCACCATCCTCGGCACCGTCAACAAGGGCTTTGCGGAGGACCGCTGCGCCGCCGTGGTGGCGCGCTGCAACGAGCTCGGGGCCGACGGCCTGATCGCGATCGGCGGCGACGGCAGCCTGCGTATCGCGGCCCAGCTGATGGATCACGGCCTGCGCGTGATCGGCGTGCCCAAGACCATCGACAACGATCTGTCGTGCACCGACGAGACGTTCGGTTTCGACAGCGCGATGAGCTTCGCCACCGAGGCGATCGGACGGTTGACCTCCACCGCCGAGGCGCACCAGCGCGTGATGGTGGTCGAGGTGATGGGCCGCTACGCCGGTTGGATCGCGCTCTACGCGGGCATCGCCGGCGCCGCCAACGCCATCCTGCTGCCGGAGATCAACTACGACATCGAGCGCGTCTGCGCCGCCATCCGTCACCGCTTCGAAACGGAGCGTCCGTTCGCGATCGTGGTCGCCGCCGAAGGCGCATGCCCCGTCGGCGGTGGGTTCGCCGTCAAGGCGCGCGAAGCGGGCAAGGAGATCACGCTAGGCGGCGTGGCCCAGCTCGTGGCCGCTCAGATCGCCGAACGCACCGGCTACGAGACGCGCAGCCTGGTGCTCGGGCACCTGCAGCGCGGTGGCACTCCGACCCCCGCCGATCGAATCCTCGCGTTGCGCTACGGCGGAGAGGCCGTACGCCTGGCCGCCGCCGGTCGCTGGGGTGAGATGGTGGCGTGGCATCCGCCGGACATGCGCTCGGTGCCGATCAAGGACGCCATCGCCAAGCCGAAGTCGGTCCCACTCGATAGTGACGCGATCCGGACGGCACGCGATCTCGGCAT
>DATLIL010000152.1:0-6217 GCA_035539475.1 Polyangiaceae bacterium | reverse complement strand
GTTGGGACGGCAGCGCTCAGGTTCGGCTGACCTCCGAAGGGTTCACCTGTCAGTGCCCGGACTTCCCGTCGACGGACCGCGTCGACTTCGGTGGACCCGCGCCAAAACGCTGCGAACTCCTCTGTGACGAGCTCGGTTTTCGCACCTGGGAAGTGTCAGGCCGTGCCTGTCACTGCACGCTCTAGCCCTGCTTGCGGCGCGAGCGATCGTTGAGCAGCGCGCGCCAGGCGTCGATGCGATCCACGGCGTGCTCGGGCCACTTGTAGCGGACCAGGCGGACGAGCAGGTGCGGCGTGTGGTCGCCGGCGCGTGTGCGCGGGCCGAATACGTCGGCGGCGGACTCGATCGACTCGAGCGCGTGATCGGGCTGGCCTTCGGCGGCCTCGAGCCACGACTTGGTCAAGAGGTAGTGCTGGCGCGGCTCGGCCTCTTCCACCGTCATCTTGGAGCACTCTTCGAGGAGCGCGCGCGCGCGATCGGTCTGGTGACGGACGAGGGCGAGCTGCGCGAACAGCACCTTCATCTCCATCACGCCCCAGGGATCGCCCATCTTCTGGTAAATCTTGTGCGCCCGCTCGGCATGGAGCTCGGCCGTATCGAGCTCGTCGATGTCGAGGCCGATCATGGCCAGCAGGCGGTCGCAGGCGGCCTGACCGCGCGGCGTGCGTAGCGTCTCGAACACGGTCAGCGCCTCCAGCGCGCCGACCTCGGCCGAGTGGTAGTTCATCAGCCGGTGCTCGAGGTGGGCCAGCGACGTGTCGGCCTGTGCGGTGCCCAGACGATAACCGGCGCGCTCGAACTCGGCGCGCGCTTCTTGCGCGAGGCGGCGCGAACGCTCGGTGGCGCCCTCGGAGTGCTCGATCCACGAGAGCAGGAGCAGGCACTGGCCGCGGCCCAGGGACTGGTCGAGCGCGGCGAAGTGGCGCTCGCCCTGCTGGATCGTCTTGCGCGCGTTCTCGTAGTCGCCGAGCAGGTACTCGATCTCACCGGCCACGGCGTGGCACAGCGCCTGACCGAGCACGTTGCCGAGCGACTCGAAGGTCTGCAGTGCCGTGCGCACCAGCGCGAGGCCCTCGGCGCTGCCGCCCTGCTCGCTGCCCAGGTGCCCGACCAGGCGCTGGCAGTGCGCGATGTTCTCGGTGTCGCCGAGCTCCTCGAAGCGCGAGCGCGCGAGCTCGGCGTAGGTGGTGGCCTCCGCGGTGCGACCCACGTGACGCAGCGCCTCGGCTTGCCAGCGGTTCTTGAGCGCGAGCGTACGACCTCGCAGCTTGCCCTTGAGCAGCTCGAGATCGGCCAGCGTGGCCAGCGGTTCGCGCGCGCCGTTCCAGCTCTGTTGCAGGAAGTCGAACAGCAGCAAGGCGGCGGTATCGGCGTCACCGGCCTCGATCAGGTTGAGCACGCGCTGACGCACCACGCGTCGCGTGTTGGCCAGCGGATGCAGCGTGAGCGCGGCGGCCGATGCGCGGTAGATCTTGTCGCGATCCGAGCGCTCCTTGATGCGCACGAGCAGGTGCTCTTGCAGGAGCTCGTGCGGCCAGCTGTAGCGGCCGGGACCGCGCGGGATCAGGATCTCGGCGTTCTGCAGGCTCATCATCGCCAGATCGGAAGGCTGACCGAGCGAGGTGAGCAGGGCGTGCAGCACGTTGCGGCGCACGTCGGCGCCGAGCGTGGCGGCGGCGAAGGCGGCCAGGCGGTGGGCCTCGGGCATGGCAGCGATGCGGCTGTCCCACAGCTCGGCCGTGGTCTGCGGCCGCATCATCAGGACTTCGGGCGAGACGCGGTAGACGCCGCCCTTGAACTGCATGTTGCCGGCCAGAGCCCAGGCGTGCAGCTGCTGCAGGGCGAACAGCGGGTTGCCGCGGCTGCGGCGCGCGGCTTCTTGCACGGCCGAGTCCTCGAGCGGCAGCGCCGAGCGGATGAGCTCCATGGTGCGCTCGGGCGCCAGCGGCGAGACCTCGAGCGCGTTGCCCTGCATCGCCTCGCGCAGCTGGCGCAGGCGCTCGGCGGCGGGCGTGCCGAGCGCGACCTCTTCGGAGCGGGCCGTGACCAGCATCACGATGCGCTGGTCCGGCTCGTCGCTGACGATGCGCAGCAGGCCTTCCACCGTGGTCGGTCCGGCGTTGTGCAGGTCGTCGAGCCAGAACAGCAGCGGCCGCCCGCCGGAGATGCGGCGCAGCGTGTAGCGGATCACCATGCGCCGCGTCTCGAGCGTGTCGAGCGTGAAGCGGATGCCGCTGGGACCCACGGGTTGGTCCGCTGGCAGCGGCCGCATCCACTCCGCGGCGCCCGCGACCCAGGCGCGGCCGTTCTTGTCGTCGCGCCGTACCTTCCAGCGGTCGAGCAGCGAGCGCTCGATCGTGTAGCGGTCGACGCGCTCGAAGTTGTAGTAGCTGACGACGGCGCCGAGCATGCCGTCGAGCGGGCTCCTGATGGCGCGGTAGCGCGCGCGCAGCGGCACCATGCTGCCGTCCTCGTGCACGGCCTCGCACAGCCACTCGGCGATACGGCTCTTTCCGGCGCCGGCGGGCCCGACCATCATTACCAGCCGGTGCGGCGAGCCCACGCCGTCGATCACGTCGTTGCAGACCTCGCGCAGGGTGGCGCGTACGTCTTCACGACCGACCAGCGGGCTCGGGCGGATGCTGAGCAGGCCCGGCGCCGGATCGGGCGCGAGCGCGAGATCGGGGTGCGGCGCGCGCGTGCCGGTCGGGCGCGTCTCGGCCGGCGGAGGGTGCGCGCTGCGCGGTAGAGTGGGGAAGTTCCAGGCGCTGGCATCGACGCGCGGGCGCCACTTGGCCCAGTCGGCGCGGCACTCGGCGGCAAACTCCCAGCGGTCCCAGGGACGCTTGGCCAGGAGCCGCATGACGAACGGCACGATGTCGCTCGGCGCCTCGATCGCGAGCTTGAGCGGCGGCGGCTGATCGAAGGCGTGTACGCGCAACAGCTCCTTCGAGTTGCCCGAGAACGGCGCGCGGCCGCCCAGCAGCCGGTAGAGCACGCAGCCGAGCGCGTACAGATCCGTGGCACCGCAGACGTGGTGCATCTCGTGCTGGATCTGCTCCGGCGCCATGTAGCCCGGCGTCCCCGCTCCGGCGTGAGGCGCGAACTCCATGGCCTTGGTGCCGGAAAGACGCTCGTCGTGCGCGTCCAGCCTGAGCCAGGCCAGGCCGAAATCGAGCACGTGGATGCGCGGCGGCTCGTCTTCCATGCGCTCGACGAGCACGTTGGAAGGCTTCAGATCGCCGTGGATGATGCCGCGCGCGTGGGCGTGTGCCAGCGCCGAGAGGATGCCGTCGACGATCGACCAGATCAGCGGGAACGCGACGCGCGTGTGCGAGAGGTCGTGCAGCGACACACCGCTGACGAGCTCCATCGCCAGGAACGGCGAGCCGTCGCGCAAGCGCCCGAAGTCGGTGGCGCGCACGATGTTCGGGTGGTCCAGGGCGGCGAGCGCACGCGCCTCCTTGTAGAACCACATCACGTATTCGTGCTGCAGGTTGTCGGGCGGAGGGATCACGCGCTTCAGCGCGATGAGCTGGCCATTCGACTGATCGCGGCAGCGATAGACGATGCCCATGCCGCCCTCGCCGAGCACGCCGAGGACCTCGTAGCGGTCGGCGATGACGTGGCCGGGGAGGACCGGGACGGAACCGATCGGCTTGGCGCCCTCTTGCACGGCGGCGGCCGAGGGGATGCTCGGCGGCACGCTGTCGGGATCGTGCGCAGCGCTCGACTGGCTCTCGTGCACGTCGGCCTCGGCCACTTCCGCCGGGGGCTCGGGATCCGTCTTGGGCGGCTCCGGCGGTTGCTCGGCCAGCTCCGAGAGCTCGCTGGGATCGAGGCGCATCGACTCGACCTCGCGCGACGAGAGCTCCGCGGCCTTTTCCACCTCGGCAGCCCGCTCCTGCGCGCGCCGCTGTGAGGACGTAGCAACACCTTCCGTCTCGATCGACGGGGCTTGATTCGGGTTGCCGACGGAGCTCGGCCTCACCATGGCAGGCGCGGGAGTTTAGTCAGTGCGAGGTTTCCGTCGAGGTTCCGGAACCTGACGCTTACAGCTAGGGTTCAAGAAGCGGAATTGTGCAATGCCTGCGGGCCGTTGAACAGCCCCTGGCAGGGGAATGTCCCGAGCACTATATCCCCGCACGCCATGGCTCATCGTTTCACGCTGTACGACCCGCCCTTGGCCGAGCGCGACCCCGAAATTGCGCGGTTGATCCGCGAGGAAGGCGTCCGCGAAAGCATCAAGCTTCGGTTGATACCGAGCGAAAACTATGTATCCCGCGCGGTCCTGGAGGCCACCGGGTCGGTGCTGACCAACAAGTACTCCGAGGGTTACGCCGGCAAGCGCTACTACGAGGGCCAGCAAATCATCGACCAGGTCGAGGACCTCGCCTGCGCGCGCCTGCGCGAGCTTTTCGGCGCCGAGCACGTCAACGTCCAGCCTTACAGCGGCAGCCCTGCCAATCTCGCGGTGTACCTCGCCTTCTGTCAGCCACACGACCCCGTCATGGGCCTGGGCTTGCCGGCTGGCGGCCATCTGACACACGGCTGGAACGTCAGCATCACCGGCAAGTACTTCAAGAGCGTCGGCTACGGTGTCAGCCCGAAAGACCACCGCATCGACTTCGACGAAGTCCGCAGGCTCGCGCTGGAGCACCGGCCGAAGATCCTGTGGGCCGGAACCACCGCCTATCCGCGTCAGCTCGACTTCGCCAAGTTCCGCGCCATCGCCGACGAAGTGGGGGCCAAGCTCTGCGCCGACATTTCGCACATCTCGGGCCTCGTGGTCGGCGGCGCGCACCCGTCCCCGGTCGGCATCGCCGACGTCGTCACCACGACGTCACACTAGACACTGCGCGGCCCACGCGGCGGCGTCGTCATGTGCAGCAAGGCGCTGGCCAAGGACATCGACCGCGCCGTGTTCCCGGGGTTGCAGGGCGGCCCGCACAACCACACCACGGCGGCCATCGCGGTGGCCGCTCGTGAAGCGGCCCAGCCCGAGTTCAAGACCTACGCTCAGGCCGTCGTGCACAACGCCAAGGCGCTCGCCGAGGCGTTGCTCGCCAACGGCTTCTCGCTCGTCACCGGTGGCACCGACAACCACCTCGTCCTGATCGATCTCACGAGCAAGAACGTGCCCGGCAAGGTCGCCGCTCGCGCCCTCGATCGTGCCGGCATCGTCTGCAACTACAACTCGGTCCCCTTCGATCCGCGCAAGCCGTTCGATCCCTCCGGCATCCGCATCGGCACGCCCGCCATCACCTCACGCGGCATGGGCCCTGACGAGATGGTCCGCCTCGCGAGCTGGATGGCCGCCGTCGTCGCCGCCCCCGACGACGAACGCCTACTCGAACGCACCGCCTACGAAGTCAAAGACCTCTGCTCGTCCTTTCCAGCCCCCGGTCTCCTCCTCGGTTCGTGAACTCCGACTGAACGAATCGTAGCCGGTCGGGGTGGGTGTGGGTTCTCGTGCTCGAGAGTGGGCGGTCGTTGCTGCTGCGTGGAGTCTTTGACGAGAGCGAGGGGGCTGTTACGTTGAAGGGTGAGTGCGTTCACGTTCCACTCTGCCGTTCGCGAAGCTCGGCGAGTACGAGCTGCTGCGTCTGATCGCCACTGGCGGCATGAGCGAGGTGTACGAAGCGCGGCGTGACGGTCCTCACGGATTCCAGAAGCGCTTCGCGGTAAAGCGGATTTTGCCGCAGCTCGCCGCCGACGAGCGGCTGAACAAGATGTTCTGCGACGAGGCTCGCGTTCACTCCGCCCTGAGCCATCCGAACCTGGTGCAGGTGATCGACTTCGGAGAGCACTCCGGCGAGCTCTACATGGTGCTCGAGTACGTCGACGGGCCATCGGTCGGCCGCATCATGTCGGCGCTCACCGCGCGCGGCCGCGTCATGCCGCTGGCGCAGGCGCTGTTCATCGTGCGGCGCGTGCTGGACGCGCTGGAGTACGCGCACACGGCGCGTGATCAGATGACGGGCCTGCCGCTCGGCGTCGTTCATCGCGACGTGGCGCCGAGCAACATCCTGGTCGGCGGCGCTGGCGAGGTGAAGCTCGCCGACTTCGGCATCGTGTCGAGCGTGATCAACGACAACCGCTCGAATCCCGGGGATATCAAGGGCAAGCTCGGCTACATCTCGCCCGAGCAGGCCATGGGCTTCAAGGTCGACCCGCGCAGCGATCTGTTCTCGCTGGCCGTGGTGCTGTCGGAGAC
>DATLIL010000151.1:0-5758 GCA_035539475.1 Polyangiaceae bacterium | reverse complement strand
ATCCGTGCATGGCTTGGTCGGCATCCCATGCTGACTGCCGTCCTGCTGATCGCTGCATTCTGGACAGCGGTAGCGGTCTTCGCGATCGTGGCTACGGGGATCGATGAGTGGCGACGCGAAAGCGAATGCGGGAAGCAGGGCAACCTCTGGGATCCTGCAGAGGGGTGCCTGGTCCGAATGGACGAGTGCGTGACAGGCTCCCGTCGCATCCCCGCGGGAGCTGTGTTCGGGGAAGGATGTTACGCGTGTGAGTGTCGGCCGTACGGCGGCGTTCGCTGCCGCACTGGCCCGCTGTGCGATCTGGCCGCCGAGCATTGCGACCCGAGTCGTGGAACGTGCGTCTTCGACCCCGGTTGCGTTGCACCGCAGGCCTTTCACGCTGCGTACGTCTCTGCTTCCTTCTCCACGCGGGCGTACTGCGGATGTGACGGGCAGACCTTCGTGTCCGCAGTCCCCACGAAGGCGTACCAGCACGTCGGTGCTTGCAGCAACGAATCACGTTAGGTTGGCGGCTGGCTCTTCGAGGCCTACTCACTCGAAGCGCAGCGCTTCCACCGGATCGAGCTTCGCCGCACGCCTGGCCGGCCCCACGCCGAACGCAACGCCGATCACGATCGACACACCCAGCGCGAGCATGACGGCATAGGGCGGCACCACCGCAGCCCACTGCCCGACTCTGGCCAGCAAGAACGCCGCTGCATAGCCCAGCGCAACGCCGGCAACTCCACCGGCAAACGATACGGCGGTGGCCTCGAACAGGAACTGGCGCAGGATGTCGGAGCGACGGGCGCCCACGGCCATGCGCACGCCGATCTCGCGCGTTCGTTCTCGCACCGAAACCAGCATGATGTTCATGATGCCGATGCCGCCGACGATCAGCGACACGGCCGCGACGCTGCCGAGCAGGGCCGTGAAGGTGCCGGTGATCTGGCTCATCGTCTCGAGCATCTCGGCCTGCGAGCGGACCTCGAAGTCGCTGGGCTGATCGTCGCGCAGGCGGTGGCGTAGCCGAAGCACCTGGTCGAGCCGGGCGCTGACGTCGGCCACCTCCTTTTCGTCGCGCAGCTGCAGCGAGATGCTGGACAGGTAGTCCTGACCGAACAGGACCGCCTGATGCGTGGAGATGGGGATGAAGACGGAGTCGTCGGGCGAGCCGAAGCCGGAGCCCTTTTCGCCGAGGATGCCGATCACGCGGAAGGCCTTGCCGTTGATCGACAGGCGCGTGCCGAGCGGAGAGACGCCGGCGTAGAGCTCGCTGGCGACGCCTGCGCCGATGACCACCACGCGCGTGCGCTGCTGCACGTCGATCTCCGAGATGCCGACGCCGCTCGCGACCGACAGCGAGCGCACCTCGAGGTACTCGGGGGTGATGCCCGTGACAGCGGCGTTGTCGTTCTTGCTCAGGTACTTGAGCTGGGCGGAGCCGTTGTTTTCGGGGGCGACCGCGGCGATGCCGTCGAGCCTGGCGAGCGCAGTGGCGTCCTCGAGGGTCAGCGTCTGGACCGCGCCGGAGCGCACACCGCCGGCGCCGGAGGCGGAGCCGGGGCGTACCATGAGGAGGTTCGAGCCGAGCGAGCGGATGCGACCCTCGACGCTGCCGCGCGCACCCTCGCCGATGCCGAGCACCGCCACGACCGCGGCCGTGCCGATGATCATGCCCAGCATGGTGAGCAGCGTGCGCATGCGGTTCGAGGCGAGCGAGCGCCAGGCGCTCTTCGCCGTCTCGCGGAGCATCATGGGGCGCCTCCCATCTCGGCTTCGTGAAACGCGCCGACGACGCTGCTGGCGGTGCCGTCGGCGACGATGTGGCCATCGCGCATCTGGATGGCTCGCGCCAGCGAGCGCGCCACGCCGAGGTCGTGGGTGACCATCAGCAGCGTGGTGCCGTCGGCGTTGAGCGAGAGCAGGAGATCGAGCACGTCCTTGCCGGTGCGGCTGTCGAGCGCGCCGGTCGGCTCGTCGCAGAGCAGGATCGAGGGATTGGTGACGAGCGCCCGAGCGATCGCCACGCGCTGGCGCTGACCGCCCGAGAGCTCGGTGGGCAGGTGCCTTTCGCGCGCGGTGAGGCCCACGCGTGAGAGCGCCTCGCGCGCGCGGTCCCGGCTGTTCTTGACCGAGCCGTAGAGCAGGGGGAGCTCCACGTTTTCGACGGCGGTCATGCGCGGCAGGAGGTTGAAGCTCTGGAAGACGAAACCGATGTGCTGATTGCGGATGCGCGCCAGATCGTCGTCGTCGAGCTCGGCCACGTTGCGGCCTTCCAGGCGGTAGCTGCCCTCCGTCGGTCGATCCAGGCAGCCCAGAATGTTGAGCAGGCTCGACTTGCCGCAGCCCGACGGACCGATGATGGCCACGGACTCGCGCTTTTCGACCGTGAAGCTGATGCAGTCGACCGCGCGCACGGCCAGGTCCTTGCTCTCCGCGTGGTAGACCTTGGAGAGCGAATCGATCACGACGGGGGCGCTCACCGGCGACCGCCCCCCGGCGGGCCACCCATGCCCATGCCGCGCATCGGATTCTGCGAGGGCTTCTGCTGCCCCTCGGCCTTCGGGGCTGCCTGCGCCGCCGCCAGGATCTCGTCGCCCTCCTTCAGGCCGTCGAGCACGACCATGCGCGTGCCATCGGTCGTGCCGGTCTTGACCACGCGCTCCTCGCCGCTCGCCAGGCGCACTAAGCGCTTGCGGTCCTTCGACTGCAGCGCCGCGAGCGGGACGAGCAGCACGTCCTTCTGCTCGGCAGTGACGATCTCGACGTCGGCGCTCATGCCCGAGCGCAGCAGGCTGGCTTCCTTGTCGACGATCTTGATCTCGACGTCGAAGTTGACGACGCTCGAGGTCTCGACGCCGAGCGGGCTCACACGGTCGACCACACCCTCGAACACGCGGCTCGGATAGGCATCCACGCGGATGTCGACCTTTTGCTGGGGCGCCACGCGGCTGATCTGCGCCTCGTCGATCGAGCCGATGATTCTGAGGTCGGAAAGATCGGCGATGGTCAGGACGGCGCTGCCGCCGCCGACGTTGGTCAGCGCGGATGACACGATCGTGCCCTTCTCGACGGCGATGCTGAGGATCGTGCCCGACACGGGCGCGTAGATATCGGTCTCCTTCAGCCGCGTCTCGGCGTCCTGCTGGGTGAGCTCGGCGGTCTGCAGCGCCAGGCGCGAGCCCTCTGCCTGGGCCTGCCGCAGCGCGGCGTTTGCTGCCGACACCTGGGTCGCGTGCGTCGCCGAGCGCGCGGTGTCACTGGCGCCGACGCCTAGCTCGACGCCCTTCTTCGCGAGCGCCTCGCTGGTCTCGTTGTTCTTTTGATCCAGCGCGGCCACCTTGGCCGAAGCCTGGGCGCTCTTCAGATCCGCGGTGGCGCGCGCACGGGCCACCTTGGCCGAGTCGAGGTCGCGCTGGGCGTAGGTCTTGTCCAGCCGGACCAGGAGCTGGCCGGCCTCGACGCGATCGCCCTCCTTGACCAGCACCTCGATGACCTCGCCGGAGGCGCGCGACTTGACGTCGACCTGCACCGCCGGCGCGATCTTGCCGGAGGCGGCGGCGGTCTCGATCAGGCTGCCGCGCCGCACCTGCACGGTGGGGCCGAGCGGCTCTTCGCCGTCACGCTGCGACCAGGCGTAGGCTCCCGCGGCCGACGGCAGCACCAGGCCGAGCAGTACAATCAGCAGAAGACGCGTGCTCTTCTTCATGAGGTCTTGCCTCCGAAGAGCGCTCCGAAGCGCGGCAGCAGCGCGCCGGTGACGTGCTCGAGCTGGTACTGCGTGACGACGCGGTTGACCCGAGCCCGCAACGCCCGGAGCTCAGCGGCGCGCAGCGACTGCTCCACCAGGACGACGTCGGAGGCGGTGGTCGTGCCGAGCAGCAGGCGCTGGCGTTCGGCCTCCGCGAGATCGCGGGCAACCTGCGCGGACTGGGCCGCGAGCTCGCTCTGAACCCGGGCCGCCTCGACGCCGGTCCGCAGCGAGCCGACCTGAGAGGTCACCGCCAGCGAGCGCTCCTGATAGCGCGCCTGCGCGGAGTCGAGCCGCAAGCGCGAGCGGGCTGCGTCGGCTTCGGCGCGGCCACCACCGATGGGGAGCTCGAGCTCGACGCCACCGACCACGCTGTACGCGGGGCGACCGCCGGCCAGGTCGAGACCGGCGCTCTGGCCGTTGCTCCACAGCAAGCCCGTCGACGCGGTCGCGAACAGGTCGAGCCGTGGCTGGTCAGCGTCCTCCGCGGCGCCGAGCTCGACCCGCGAGGCGTCGAGATCTGCCCGCATCGCGCCGAGCTCGGGCGAGCGATTCAGCGCCTGCTCGTACAGCACCGGCGTCGGCGCGGGCGGCCCGAGCGCTGGCAGATCGCCGCCGGCGTTCAGCGCACCTGCGCTCGCCGGTTCCATGCCGAGCAATCTGCCGAGCTCGAAGGCGCGAGAATCTCGCGTCGCGACGGCCTGCGACAGCGCGTCCTCGATCGAGGCCACGTTCGACAGAAACTGGAGCACGTCGGCCTTCGACGCCGTGCCGAGCTGACCTTCGCGGATCTGTGCGTCAGCGAGCTGCTTCTTCGCCGTCTCGAGCGCCTTCTGCTGCACCAGCACCGCTTGCTCGGCGTACCAGAGCTCCCAGTAGGCGGAGATCACGTCGAGCGCGAGCTGGCTGGCGGTCGCCTCGCGCGAGAGCTCCGCGGCACGAGCCGAGGCGGAGGCCGCACGCTGGGGCGCGAGCTGCGCGTCCTTTCCGGCGCCGCGCAGCAGCGGCTGCCGTGCGCTGACATAGGCGCCGGCACCATAGCGCGGCCCCTCGTCGAGGGTCGTGCTGGGCGTGCGCCAGGCGACGTCACCCGACGTACCGACCTCGAGCGCAGTGCCGACGTCGGTCGTGTAACGAACGGCCGCGTTGGTGGCGAGCGAGCGCTCGCTGCTCATGCCCGCACCGGTGGCGCCGGCACCGGCCGTCTCGGTGTAGCCGCCCGTGACCGAGGCCACGAACACGGGGTCTCGTGCGCCTTGCTCGGCTTCGACTCCACGTTTGGCCGCCGCGACGTCGAGCAGGGCGGCGCGCAGACCCGCGTTCTGTCGAGCGGCGCGACCCAGCGCCTGCTCGGCGCTGAGGGTCTCGGCGTGCGCCACCGCCGGCGCTGCCAGGACCAGCGCTAAGATCCAGAAGAACCGCATACCCAAAGGCTAGGGCCCACCGCTCCAGGAAGGTGTCAGCGCCGTGTAAAGGTTCGTCAAGACGGCGCTGACCATGTTTTACGGCGTCCGCCGGGCCGGGAGACTAGAGTTCCGGGAATGGACGTACGGCCCCGCATTCTCGTCGTCGACGACGACGCCGAGCTCTGCGAGCTCCTCGGCGATCTGCTCGGGCAGGAAGGCTTCGACGTCGAGGCCGTCAACGATGGGGCCGAGGGCCTGACACGCGCCGCGGCCGGGCCTCACGCGCTGGTCGTGCTCGACGTGATGCTGCCCAAGCTGAGCGGCTTCGAGGTGCTCACGCGCCTGCGTCAGAGCTCGCGCGTTCCGGTGCTGATGCTCACCGCCCGCGGCGAGGACGTCGATCGCATCGTCGGCCTCGAGATGGGCGCCGACGACTACCTGCCCAAGCCGTTCAATCCGCGCGAGCTCGTCGCGCGCGTCCGCGCCATCTACCGCCGCGCCACGGCCGCCGCGGCTCCGAGTGCGCCCGGCACGCCGCTGATCGCCGGCGACATCGCCGTCTCACCCGCGGCGCGCCGCGTCCTCGTCGGCGGCGAAGAGGTCAAGCTCACCACCGCCG
>DATLIL010000150.1:0-3654 GCA_035539475.1 Polyangiaceae bacterium | reverse complement strand
CTTTTCGCAGGCGATCCAGAGTGGACACCGCCTGGGCCTGATCGGTGATCGACTGGCGCGCTTCGTGGCCGAAAACGCGCGCAAGTTGAACGACGCGGTGCAGCCGCTGTGCGATCGCGAGCTCGAGTACTTCGGCTTGCGCACGCTCTACGATCGCTACCTGGTCAAGCATCCGGAGACGCGTCTGGTACTGGAGACGCCGCAGTACTTCTTCTTGCGCATCGCCTGCGCGCTGGCCGAGACCGTGCCGGAAGCGCTCGAGCTCTATCGCCTGTTCTCCTCGCTCGAGTACCTGCCGAGCTCCCCCACCCTGTTCAACGCCGGCACCCGCCGCGAGCAGCTCTCGAGCTGCTTCTTGCTCGATTCACCCGCCGATCACCTCGAGCACATCTACCAGCGCTACGCCGACGTAGCGATGCTGTCCAAGTTCTCCGGCGGCATTGGCCTCGCGTACCACCGCGTGCGCTCGCGCGGCTCGCTGATCGAGAGCACCAACGGTCTCTCGAACGGCATCGTCCCCTGGCTGAAGACGCTCGACGCCTCGGTCGCCGCCGTGAATCAGGGCGGCAAGCGCAAGGGCGCCTGCTGCGTCTACCTCGAGCCCTGGCACGCCGACGTCGAAGAGTTCTTGGAGCTCCGCGACAACACCGGCGACGAGGCCGCGCGCACCCACCACCTGAACCTGGCCAACTGGATCCCCGATCTGTTCATGAAGCGCGTCGAAGCCGACGCCGATTGGAGCCTGTTCGACCCGAAGAGCGTGCCCGAGCTGCCCGACCTCTACGGCGACGCGTTCGAGCGCGCCTACGAGCAAGCGGAACGAAACGGCCTGGCGCGAAGGTCCGTCCGCGCGCGCGACCTTTACGCGCGCATGATGCGCACGCTGGCCCAGACCGGCAACGGCTGGATGACGTTCAAGGACAAGAGCAACCTGGCCTGTAACCAGACCGCGCTGCCGGGGCGCACCGTGCACCTGTCCAACCTTTGCACGGAGATCCTGGAGATCACCTCCCAGGACGAGACCGCCGTCTGCAACCTGGGCTCGATCAACCTGGCCCGTCACCTGCGGCGCGATCCCGACGGCTCGCTCGCGTTCGACTTCGACAAGCTGGCCCGCACGGTGCGCACGGCCGTGCCGCAGCTCGACCGGGTGATCGACCTCAATTTCTATCCGATCGACTCGGCGCGGCGCTCGAACCAGCGCTGGCGCCCGGTGGGCCTCGGCGTGATGGGCCTGCAGGACGTGTTCTTCCAGCTTCATCTGGCCTTCGACGCGCCCGAAGCGCGCGAGCTGTCGCGCCGCATCGCCGAACAGATCTACTTCCACGCGCTCTCGGCTTCCGTCGATCTGGCGGCGCAGAAGGGCTCTCACCCGGCCTTCACGGAGACGCGCGCAGCACGTGGCGAGCTGCAGTTCGACGCCTGGGGCGTCACGCCCACGGACCTCGAGCGCTGGCAGGAGCTCCGTGCGCGCATCGAGCGCCATGGCTTGCGCAACTCATTGCTGGTGGCCATCGCACCCACGGCGACGATCGCCTCCATTGCAGGGTGCTACGAGTGCATCGAGCCGCAGGTGTCCAACCTGTTCAAGCGCGAGACCCTGTCTGGCGACTTCCTGCAGGTGAACCGCTACCTGGTGCAGCGGCTCAAGGTGCTCGGGCTGTGGAACGACGCCGTGCGCTCGCGGCTCAAGCTGGCCGAGGGCTCGGTGCAGGGCCTGCCCGAGATCCCCGAAGACGTGCGCGTCGTGTACCGCACGGCCTGGGAGCTCCCCATGCGCAGTCTGATCGACATGGCCGCCGATCGCGGCGCCTTCATCGACCAGGGCCAGTCGCTGAACCTGTTCGTGGAGAGCCCGAGCATCGGCAAGCTCTCGAGCATGTACTTTTACGCCTGGAAAAAGGGCCTCAAGACCACCTATTACCTGCGTTCGCGCCCCGCCACGCGCATCGCCAAGGCCACCGTCGTGGTGCCCGAGGAGCCCGAGCTGCCCCACGAGGCTGATCCACGCGGCGAACCCGGCTGGACGCCGCCACCGCCGGCTGTGGCCACGGAAAGCGCCGCTGTCAGCTGCTCGCTCGAGAACCCCGAGACCTGCGAGGCGTGCCAATGACGAGCGCTAGCCGCCCCGACCGCTTGCTCGATCCCGGACTGTGTCTGACGCTCCGGCCGATGATCTATCCCGGGCTCTTCGAGATGTACCGCGCGGGGATCAAGAACACCTGGTCCGTCGAGGAGGTCGACTTCTCGACCGACGTCATCGATCTGCAGCACAAGCTCACACCCGCAGAGCGCCACCTGGTGCAGCGCCTGATCGCGTTCTTCGCCACCGGCGACTCGATCGTGGCGAACAACCTGGTGCTCAACCTGTACCGCCACCTGAATGCGCCCGAGGCGCGCATGTACCTGTCGCGGCAGCTCTACGAGGAAGCGCTGCACGTGCAGTTCTACCTGACGCTGCTCGACACCTACGTGCCCGACCCCGAGGAGAGGCAGCAGGCCTTCGCGGCGGTCGAGAACATCCCCTCCATCCGCAAGAAGGCCGATTTCTGCCTGCGCTGGCTCGATTCGCTCGCTCGCCTCGAGCGCTGCGAAACACCCGCTCAGCAGCGCCAGTTCTTGCTCAACCTGATCTGCTTCGCAGCTTGCATCGAAGGTCTCTTCTTCTTCGCTGCCTTCGCTTACGTCTACTTCCTGCGTTCGCGCGGCCTGCTGCACGGTCTGGCGGCGGGGACCAACTGGGTCTTCCGCGACGAGAGCATGCACATGTCCTTCGCCTTCGAGGTCGTCGGCATCGTGCGCCGCGAGCAACCCGAGCTCTTCGACGACTCGCTGAACCAGAGCGTGCAGGCCATGATCGAAGAAGCCGTGGAGTGCGAGACTCAGTTCGCCGAAGATCTGCTCTCCGCCGGCGTCGCCGGCCTGTCGCTCACCGACATGCGCCGTTACCTCGAGTTCTGCGCCGACCAGCGCCTCGCCGCCCTCGGCTTCCCCAAGCGCTACGGCGCCAAGAATCCCTTCGCGTTCATGGATCTCCAGGACGTCCAGGAAGTCGCCAACTTCTTCGAGCGGCGTGTCTCGGCCTACCAGGTCGGCGTCAGCGGCGAGGTCGCCCTAGACTTGGTTTTTTGAGCTTGCTCGGCGCGCTCCGCGCTGCTCGGCGCGCTCCGCGCGCCTCGCGGTTGGTTTTTGTTTGGCGGAGTGCCTGCGCATGGCGCCTGGCCTTCCAGGTGTTCTGTTGGCAAGCCGCGCCTGTTCGGTCAGTTCTTTGTTACTCGGGTCTCCAGTCTTGATCGAGATCTGGTCTTCCAAGATCCAAAGGTCGTGTCAGCTCGGCCTGCTGACGCAGGCCTCGCGTTTGCTCGGTGGACGACTTTGGATTGGGAGAACGCGCGGTTGACGGCGATGCCTTCCGCCCAGACCTTCGGGGCCTCACGAATCCTCAGTTTCGGGTTGGATCTGGTTGGGGAACACGCCGACACGGCGCTGCCTGTCGCGCCCTACGGGAGTACGTGAAGCGCGGCAGGCGGTGACGTTTGCGGTGTGTTCTCCACCAAATCCCAGGGAACTAAGCCGATCCCAGGGAACTAAGCCGATCCCCAGGGAACTAAGCCGATCCCCAGGGAACTAGCCGGCGCGTGGCAGCGAGAACTC
>DATLIL010000149.1:0-3414 GCA_035539475.1 Polyangiaceae bacterium | reverse complement strand
CTAGCGCACGGTTGCGCTCGATCAGCGCCGGGAGGCCTCCGGGCAAGAGGCCGTCCAGGAAGCTCAGCGCGGCGGGTACGGAGAGAAAGGCGCTCGGATCGCTCGTGCCGGTCCAGTCGAACTCGAGGTGATAACGTGAGCGGTCGCGGCGCTGAGACGTCATGCCGTGACTGGCAACCAGCGGCTTGATCCCGTCGCGGCGATCGGCGCGAACGTGGAGCATGGCGGCGCCCTTGGGCGCGCAGCACCACTTGTGGAAATTGGCGACGTAGTAGGCGGCGCCGAGCGTGCTGACGTCGAGGGGCAGCATGCCTGGGGCGTGGGCGCCGTCGATCAAGGTATCGATGCCGCGGCGCTCGAGCTCCGCCACGATGCGCTCTACCGGAAAGACCAGCGCCGTGGCGCTGGTGACGTGGTCGACGATGACGAGCCGCGTGCGCTCGCTGACGCTCTCGAGCAGCGCATGCTCCACGAAAGCAGGTCCCGCAAGCGGGAAGGGGACGTTGGCCACGACCACCCGCGCACCCGAGGCGGCAGCGGCGCGTTGCACGACGTTGCTGCAGGCCGCGTAGCCGTGGTTGGTGACGACGATCTCGTCGCCGGGCTCGAGGTGCAGCGAGCCGAGCACCGTGGCCACGCCGGTGGTGGCGTTGGCGACGAAGGCGACGCCCTCCGGCTCCACGCCAAAGCGCGCGGCGAGCTCACAGCGTACGCGATCGAGCTCCGGCTCCAGGACGTCGACCATGAAACGCACCGGCTGCCGCTCCAGGCGCTCGCGCCAGCGCCGCTGTTCGTCCAGCACCGGCCGCGGGCACGCACCGAACGAGCCGTGGTTCAGGTAGGTGACGTTGGGGTCGAGCAGCCACTGTTCGCGAGCGAGCGCCTTCATGAGGGAGTCGGGGCCGCGGAGGACGGCCTGAACCCGAAGTAGAGCACCGCGCTGGCAAACAAACCAAGGGTCAGAGGCACGCAGTAAATGGCAGTCCAGTTCGTGCCGCCGGGGCCGCTGAAGGCTCCCAGCAGCGCACCGCAGGTGAGCTGGCCGATGAGCGCCCCGAAGCCCGCGCTGGCGGTGGTCATCAGCGCCTGCGTGCTGGCGCGACGTCCGAGCGGCGCCAGCCTGTCTGCGGCCATCTGGATGGCGAACATGCCGAAGACGACGTTGAAGCCGTGCAGGAGCTGGACGAGCACGACCAGCGCCGCGGGCTGGCCCACGGCGTTGGCCGCGAAGCGCAGCGGCCAGGCGGCGACGCCGACGAAGAGCAGGGTGCGCAGGCCGAAGCGCGCGAGCAGGAGCGACAGCAGGGGAAAGAGCACGAGCTCCGGCACCTGCGCCACCGTCGTCGCGCTGTTGGCCGCGGCGGCGTCCAGGCCCAGGCCGCTGGGCGAGGTGAAGAACAGGCCCTGCAGGATCATGTGCATCTGAAACATGGCGCCGGTGGCCATGGCGACCACGAACAGCGCCAGGAGATCGCGCTGGCGCAACAGACCGACCGCAGCGACAGCCTCGAGCGGTCCGCGCCCGAGCCCGGTAGGGGGTGTGTGGGGTAGCGTCAGCGCGTAGATGCCGAGGCCCACCGCCAGCAGCGCACCGAGCTCGAGACCGAACGCCAGCTGTGCGGTTTGAGCCCCGTGCCCGAAGTGGGCGAGGAACGCGCTGACGGCCCAGACCGTGACCATCCAGCTGGCCACGCCCCAGACCCGGGCGTAACCAAAGCCGCGCGCGTCCGGCAGGTGGTGGAACATGATGCTGCTCGCCAGCACCGTCGAGGGCGTGGAGCAGAAGCCGACCATGGCCATGGCCAGCATCAGCTCCTGAAACGACCCGGCGCGGGCCGCAAAGAACAGCGCTGCACCGCGGAGCAGGTTGACCAGCGCCAGCGAACGCTCGGCGGGCAGCAGGCGATCGGCGACGAAGCCCGCACACAGCGGTGCGATCAGCGCCATCAGCGGCCCCGTTGCGTAAATCAGCGCCATCTCGTAGGGCGACAGCCCGAGCTTCTGCTGCATGTACAGCGACAGCAGCGGCGAGTACGCCGCCACGATCGCCGTCTCGAACGAGAACATGGCACCGATGCGGAGCAGCAGCCGTGCAGGGATCACGGGTCTCGGCACCGCCACGCTGCTGGACATCGGCGCGCCATGCTAGCGTGTTTGCCCGTTCATGGCAGGCACTCCGTTCGATCAACTGCTCGAGGTCGTTCGCGCCTCGCTGCACGGCCGGCGCGCCGTGGCTCTCGAGCGCGTACAGCGTGTCGAGCGGGCGCTCGCCGAGTATGCGGCCGCGCTGGAAGAGGAGATCGTGCGCGAGTTCGCGCGCGAGCACGGCCTGACCCAGCCCAAGCCGGTGCACGACCGGGTCAAGCTGGCCGCCGCCCTGCGCGAGGCGGTGCTGGCGCTCCCCGAGCTCAGCGCCGTCCCAGAACGAGCCGCTCCCTCTGTCCCTCCGGAGCCGCCGCCCAGCAGTACGGCCCCGCGCGTCCACGTGCTCCCCATCGTGGTCGTGGGTGGAGTCGGTCGCAAAGCGACGTCACACCCGCATGAAGTCGAAGAGCGGCTCGAATGGATCGACACCACGCGCCAGGGCACCGTCGCGATCGGTAACCTGACCCAGCGCATCCGCTCGGGGCGCGTCGCCGCGCTGGTCCTGCTCGAGGGCCTCGTCGGGCACCGTCACAGCGAGCCGCTGGTCAGCGCTGCCCGCGAGGCCGGAATTCCCTGGGCTTTCGCCGGGAAGGGCGGCCGCGCCGCGCTCGATCGCGCCCTGGGCGACGTCCTCGGCCGTTTGGGCTAGGGTCCGCGCCCATGTCGCAGCCCGAGTTCAAGAACGTCACCGTCGTCGCCAAGGCCAACGTCTACTTCGAGGGCCGCGTGGTCAGCCACAGCGTGCTCTTCGCCGACGGCAGCAAGAAGACGATCGGTCTGATCTACCCCGGCGAGTACTACTTCGGCACCGCCGCCCCCGAGCGCATGGACATCATCGCCGGCTCCTGCCGCGTGAAGCTCAAGGGCTCGAGCGACTGGCTCGAGTACGCCGCCGGCACTAGCTTCGACGTCCCCGGCGACTCTGGTTTCGATATCGCCGTGGCCTCCGGCATCGCCGAATACGTGTGCTCGTTTGGGTGAGCTGCTCGGCGGGCTTCGCCTCGCGGTTTGTTCTTGTTTTGCGGAGTGCCTCCGCATGGCGCCTGGCCTTCCGGGGTGTTTTGTTGGAAAGCGGCGCCTGTTCGGTCAGTGTGTCGTGACTCGGGTCTCTGATTTCGATCGAGATCTGCTTCGGCCAAGACCCCCAAAGTAGTTCCAGCCAGGCTCGCTGACGCGAGTCTCGCGCAGGCACGCCGACAGGACGAAAGCGTCATTTAATTCGAACACTTAGACACCACTTTTACCGTTCTTTCGAGCGCACTCTCAGGC
>DATLIL010000148.1:0-5089 GCA_035539475.1 Polyangiaceae bacterium | reverse complement strand
CACTGCGGAGCACATCCTGGAGCGCGGGCACTCCGCGCTGCTCACCGATACCGGTTCGATGCTCGGCACACCCTGTTACATGGCCCCCGAGCAGGCCAGCGGCGAGCACCCCGTGGACCAGCGCGCCGACGTGTGGTCGCTAGGCGTCATCCTCTACGAGTGCCTGTGCGGCACGCGTCCGATCGAAGGCGAGAACCTGGCGCAGGTCGTCTCGCGCCTGATGCGCGCCGGCATCATGCCGCTGCAAAGGCTGGCACCGGCGCTGCCTCACGACGTGAGCGCTCTGGTCATGCAGATGCTCTCGCGTGACCCCGCGCGCAGGCCGGAAACCTTGCTCGAAATCAGCACGATCCTCGCTCGCTACACGCATGTGCGGGCGCCGGCCTTCGATCCGCCGTCGACGGGCGCCAGGCCGTCCAAATCGGCCGTACCGGTGCAGCCCAAGGCGCAGACCCCGATCAAGATCCAGGCGCCGAGCGCCAAGGTGATCGCGAGCAAGGACGCCGACCCGCAAGGGGCAACGCTCCTGTCCTCTCCACCCGTCCTCAATTCGGTCGAGGTGGCACGGCCTGCGACCAAGAGTCGGCGCGGCCTGTTCATCGGCGCTGGCGTACTGCTGCTGGCGGCGATCGCCGTCTCGCTGCTCGAGTGGTTGCCGCGCGGCGAGCCCGACGAGACGGCGCGGACGGAGGTCTCGGCGCTGACGCCGGTCGCCGCTGCGCCCCTGGCAACCGCCGAACCCGCACCGTCGCCAACCGCAGCAGCCAGCGCGTCGGCACAACCTGCTGCGCCCTCGACCACCGCGCAGCGCGCGCAGACTGCCGCGCCCAAGACCCGCCCGCGGGCGCAACCGACGATCCCGAAGTCGAAGAGTGGAGCGAGCGACGAAACGCTCTTCTCCGGACGAAAGTGAGTTAGCGGCAATGCCGATGAAGAAGCTACGGAAGAGCCCATGGGCCTGGTCTGCAATCGTGCTGGCGCTGCTGCTGCCGGTCGGCCAGGCCAGCGCTCAGGATCGCGACCCGGGTGCAGCGCAGGCCCTCTTCGATCAGGCGAGGCAGCTCGTGAAAGAGGGCAAGTTCGCCGAGGCGTGCCCCAAGCTGGTGGAGAGCAACCGTCTCGATCCTGGCATCGGTACGCAGTTCCACCTCGCTGACTGCTACGAGCAGGGCGGCAAGATCGCCAGCGCCTGGGGCACGTTCCTCGACGTGGCCTCGCAGGCGCGTGCCGCCGGTCAGACCGACCGCGAGAAGGCAGCCCAGAAGCGCGCCGAGAAGCTCGAGCCGCGGCTGCCCCGGCTGACGCTCAACGTTCCGGAGCAGAGCCGCGTACCGGGCCTCGAAATCTGGCGCGGCGGCGTGTTGATCGGAGCCGCGCAGTGGGGCACGCCGATGCCGGTCGACCCTGGTGAGATCGAGATCCTCGCGACGGCCAACGGCAAGAAGGACTTCAAACAGACGCTGCGCCTCGAGGAGGGCAAGACCGCGAGCTTCGACCTGCCAGCCCTGGTCGACGCTGGCGCCGCGACCCCGGAGCCGGCTCCGGGGCCGCCAGCCCAGGCCAAACCAGCCCCGAGCGAAACCGACGAGGAAAGCGAAGACGAAGACGAGGCCGTGAGCGAACCCAAGAGCAAGAAACGCCGGGTCGAGAGCAACGGCAGCGGGGCGCTGCTCTACACGCTGGCCGCCGCTGGTGTGGTCGGTGTGGGCGTCGGCACGGGTTTCGCGCTGATGGCCCGCTCCAGCAACGAGGAGTCCAAGGCACACTGCGATCCGGGCGACCCGAACTCGTGTGATGCCACGGGCGTCAAGATGCGCAACGACGCGCTGGCCGAGGGCAACATCGCCACCGCCGGCTTCGTCGTGGGTGGAGCGGCGCTTGCCGGCGCCGGCCTCATGCTCTTGCTCGGCGGCGGCCCGAGCGACAAGCCCAAGGACAAGCAGGGCCGCCTGCAGACGAGCGCCGCGCTAGGTCCACGCCAGGGTACGGTCTACCTCCGGGGGAGCTTCTGATCATGCGCCTAGGATTCAGGCAAGCCTTCTGTGCGCTGGCGCTGGCCACGCTGGCCACGGCTGGCTGCAACACCGTGCTTGGCATCGAGGAGGCCCAGCAGGCGTGGACCGCGAGCGGGGGCACGAGCGGCGGCTCCGGCTCGACGCCGCCGCCCGCCCCCTCACTCGTCAGCTGCTTCGAGCCCGACGACGCCTGCACCAACTGCGTAAACACGTCGTGTCTGCCGCAGCTGACGGACATGCTCGTCACCAACGAAGGTCGCTTCGCGCTGGATCGCTACCGCCAGTGCCTGGGACAGCAGTGCCTGGACAATTCCGACTTCGACTGTCTCGAAGGACTCGGAGGACTCCTTTCGGCATGCGTCAGGGACAATTGCCTCGCGCCGTGCTCGTCCTCCGCGTTGGTTCCCACCGCCACGCTCTATTGCCGCTGCATGGAGTCGAAGTGCGCGGGCAGCGTCCAGAGCAGCCTGGCCGGCAACTGTTCAGCCACCGCCACGACGGACCCGGAAGATCTGCACTGCCGCTGGGAGCATTGTGAGTTCGCCTCGCCGGAGCTGCCCCAGCACTGTGACCACGCCGTGGGCATGGGCGCCTGCAGCGGCTCCGATCCGGCGTTCACCTGCACGGACGGCTCCATCTCGGGTTATCCATGTGACACCAGCTCTCCCCAAACGTGCTGCAGCGAGACCTGTCAGGGCGGAGTGTGCCGCTGAGCGGCTAGCGACAGAAGTCGTAGTAGAAGGGATCGGTCGAAGGGGCGGGCGCGCTCTCGAGCTCGCTGCTGTCGTCGATCGAGAGCAAGAAGACAATCAGCTGGCGCACCTGCTCCTGGCGTGAGCCCACGTCTTGGAGGAACTCGGAAACGAGCGCGCGGTGGTGCTTGCCGAACGCCCGATCGTTGAACAGCTCTTCGAGCGTGCGCGCGTTGCCGGCGTGGAGGTAGGGCGCCCCCACGGCGAGGCCGAACAGCGGGGGAATGTTGAAGCCGTTCTGGCCCTGCGCCAGCGTCGCGCCGTCCTGGCGGACCTCGATCGGCGCAGGAACGTCATCGACGGCGATGCCCGTCGTGGCGCCGCCAGCCGGAAACGTGCCGACGTCGCGCAGCGCGCACTGCAGCTGGTCATTGCCCCACGAAGCGGGATCATAGGCGTAATTGATGACGGTCTCGTCGCTGGGATCCACAGGCACGAAGCGGCGCAACGTGGCGCTGCCCGTGGCGAACGCCGGCGGATTCAGCGGCAGGAGATCCTGCGGCGGGGAGTAGGACGTCTCGAACAAACTGCCGAGCGGCGGCCGAATGACGGGCTTGACGTAGGGCAGCTCGCCGTTTGCGGCGACGCCCGGCGTGTAGAACAGCTCCGAGAGCGACCAGTGCGGCCCGGAGTGGCAGCCGCCGCACTTGCCTTCCCTGAACACCTTGCGGCCCGCCTCGATGTCGTCTGCTTTCAGACCTCGGGGTGCGCGCGGAGGACGGAGCGCGCGGATGAAGGCGTCGATCGAGTTCCAGTCCGTCGACACGCTGCGATCGCAGACCGCGGTGTCGAAGGTGCAGGACATGCCGTTGACGATCTCCGCGAGCGACCCGTTCAAGCCGTTGTTGAGGTGGGTGGTGGGCTTGGGATTGAGACACGGAGGATTGCCAGAGCCCTGAGGAGCACTGCCGTCGTAGAGCAGCCGGCAGTCGCTCGACGGCTGCTCGGCGTACTGCCAGAGCACTCCGCCGGCGCCGCCGGTCACCGAGCGCACGATGCCCTCGATGTCGTGGACCTCGTCGATGTTGGCGCCCCACAGCATCATGCGCCGCTTGCGCTGCTCGAAGTCACCGATCTTGTCGTACACGCCGGCGGCCGAGAGCGTCCGGCGCGGACCGCGCGCAAAGTACCAGGTCACGCCGTCGCTGAGGCCGCCCGGGTGGCACGCCTCGCACGAGCCCCAGGCCTGCCCCTTGTACGACCACACGTCGAGGCCGGTTGCGAACAGCCGCCGGCCCTCATTTTCTGGCGAGTAGAGCGTCTCCTTGGCGTGCTCCGTCAGCTCGGCCGTCTTCACCACGCTCACCACTTCGGAGCCGGTGTCGATGATCGAGAGCCGCTGCATGGCGTCGTTCAGCGCCAGCACGAACGGCGGCTTCGAGAGCCGCGAGGTGGCCACGCCCACGGGCAAGCCGTCGACGGTCTGCATGTCGATGTAGCGGGCGTTCTCCGAACCGACGCCGAGTAGCGCTCCGCCGGCGTCGTAGTTCAGGCGAAAGACGGCGCTCGCACCGAGCGCGCTGACGTAGGCGCGGCTGGCGCCGCCAGCGTCGCTCTGAAAGGCGATGTCGTTGGGGATCAGCGGCATGCGCGCGTTCGTCGCGTGCTCGCCAGCGTCGTAGTTGGCGGCGAGGGACTGCGTCAGCAGCTGGCTGTCCACGAGCTTGGGGGTGTCACCGGTGACGTCCAGCACGAAGACCGTGGGGTGGAACAGGGTCTTGAAGTTCTCCGGCGTGGCCACGTCGCCGACCTTCGGTCCCAGCGGGCCGCGCGGCGAGGTGCACATCGCCGTCACGTACAGGCGTCCGCCGTCCAGCGCTGCGGCCGAGAGCTGGTTGGGAAAGCAGCTGGTCATTCGCTGCAAGCCGTCGACGAAGCCGGTCGCCTCCACCGGAGCGATCGGAATCGCGGCTTCGGCATGGCCCGTCAGCCTCATCGTGTAGACGAAGCCCTGCCGATTCTTGTCCACGTGCGAGAGATCGGCGGACTCGGGCACGCCGGGAAGCGGCTGCGAGAAGAACTCGGTGGCGTAGAGCGTCTCGTCCGTGTCGTCGTCGTCGCCGTCGTCGCTGATGGCCAGCGCATAGGGGTGGGCCAGAGCCGGGCGGGCTGGCACCTGGCCGAGCACCTCCGTGCCCGCGAGCAGGACGTTCAGGTCGGTCTCCACCTCGTTGTTGAGGTCGGCGGTCGTGAGCATGCTGACGGTGCCTTCGCCCCAGTTCGAGACGAACAGCATCTTGCCGCTCGGCGAGATGGCGATATCGGACGGCTCCGAGCCGACCGAACCCGCCGTGGCCTCGTCCAGCGTGGGAACGCCGCGCA
>DATLIL010000147.1:0-14371 GCA_035539475.1 Polyangiaceae bacterium | reverse complement strand
CGGGCTCAGCGTCGCGCAGGGTGTTTCCACGATGGCTCCCAGCCTCGTCGTGCTCGTCGTCGTTTACGCGCTGTTTTACTCACTGCGCGTCGTCGTCGACGGGGAGAAGGTTCACGCCATCTTCGGCGTCGGCATCATCCGTTTCAGCTACCGCCTCGAGGACGTCGAGAGCGCGCGGCCGGTTCGCAACAGGTGGTACCACGGCTGGGGCGTCCGACTGATCCGTGGTGGCGTCTTGCTCAACGTCGCCGGCCTCGACGCGGTGGAGTTCGTCCTGCGCAGCGGCGGCGTACGCCGGATCGGGACAGACGAGCCGGAGGCGCTGCTACGAGCCGTCAACGCGTCCGGTTGGGTCAGTCTCCGCTGACGTCCGGCGCTCAGGTCGTGAGCAGCACGGCTTGCGACGCGCCGCGGCCCGCGCGCTTGCCGGCCCACTTCTCGATCAGCTCGAAGACGTCGTCGTCGGTCGTGGCGACGGCGAGCCTTCTTTCGGCTTTCCACGGCGGCTCCGGCCGGGGCTCGTGCTCGTGAGGCACGCCCTCGCTGCACTGCTTGCACACGATCTCGAGGCTTGCCGACCAGTCTTCCAGCGCGGCGGAGCAGCCCTTGGCCACGAGCGCGTAGAGCTCGTCCACGTCTCCTGCGCTGGGTGCCATGAGCTCGACACCGAACGTGCGAAACGGAGACTGCTCGAGCACGGCGAGCTCGTTGAACACCGACAAGAGCCGCTCGCCGTAACGGCGCTTGCCGCGCGGCTCACCATCGTGGAGCAGGAGATCCCGATAGCGCCGGCCGGTCTCGGGCGTCGGGATGCTCTCGATACGCGCGCGCGCCGGATCGATGCGGTGACACCAGACGACCTCCGGTTCGTCGTCGCAGCTAACGCGAATGGGCGTGGTCCCGATGTTCATGTCGGGTGGGCCGTCGCCTGGGGGCAGCTGTATCTCGAGCTTGCTCCAGGCCCAGCGTGCGCGCGGCCAGTCTGCCAGCGCCGTCGCCGCGACCCCGGCGTTCCAGAACGCTCCGCCTCCGGCCTTCTCGGCGTCGAGCTCGATGGCGCGCAGCGACGCCGCCAGTGAACGCCGGAAGTCCTTGGCGTGTTTGTAAGCGACCCCGAGGTTGCAACAGGGCGCGTACCAGTCCGGCGCGAGCGCGCTCGCTCGCTCGCAGTGTTCGATGGCCTCGGCGAAGCGCCTGGCGTCGAGCAGTTCGCCGCCTGCGTCGTTGGCGGCGATGGCTTCGGGCGAAGGAGACGTCATGGGGTGAGGCCGCGAGCTGAACAGGCCAAGATCACCCCTTAAGGAGAGAGTGGTCAATGCCTGGCAATGATTGAAACGGTCCCTGCAGACGAGTAAAAATGAACACGCTGGCCCCGGTCAGCAAGCTACCCTGGGCTGGCAATGCAGAACGGCCTCATCCCCCTTGCGACCGTGCTGATGCTCGCCGCCACCGGTTGCGGCCAACTGGGCGGCGTTTGCGAAGAAGACTGTGCTCAGGAACAGGGTTCCGCAGGCACGACGGGCTCGGGCGGCACCCCCGCTACTACCCCTGGGGTGGTACCAGCCGACGTGACGGCCATTCCCGACGGTCAACGCGTCGTCGGCTACCTACCGACCTGGGGCTCGAGCCTGCCGAGCTACGCGACGCCGGCGATCCTCAGCCGACTGACGCACGTGGCGATTGCGTTCGCCAACGTCACTCCGTCCGCCGTGACCTTCGCCAACGGCAATGACGTGCGCAGCTTCGTCGCCGAGGCGCGCCGGTACAACGTCAAGGTGCTGGTCTCCATCGGTGGCGCCAACGGCTCGGACGCGGTCGCCGAGCTGATCACTCCCGCAAACCTGCCGACCTTCGTCGCCAACACGATGAAGTGCGTGGAGGACTTCCAGCTCGACGGCGTCGACGTCGACATCGAGGGTGGCGCGGTCAATCAGGACTACGAGCCGCTCGTCGTGGCGCTCAGCAACGAGCTCAAGCCGCGCGGCTTGACCCTGAGCTCTGCCGTCGGCAACTGGTTCGCGGACAGCATCACGCCGACGGCGCTCGGTCTCTTCGACTTCGTGCAAGTCATGGCCTACGACGCCTGCGGGTCGTGGACCGACGCTTGCCCGCACTCGAGCCTGGATCTCGCGACCAGCCAGATCGCCTTCTGGGTCGAACAGCGCGGCGTCCCCGCCGACAGGATGGTGCTCGGTGTTCCCTTCTACGCCCGCTCGTGGGGCGCGAACGCTCACGATATCGTGCCCTACAGCGAGATCCTCGGCCTGTTCCCCGACGCCTGGCAGACCGACTGGATCGACAGCGGTGGCACCCAGTACAGCTACAACGGCCACGCGACGATCCAGAGCAAGGTCGAGATCGGCAAGGCGCACGGCGGCATGATGATCTGGGATCTCATCTCTGATCAGATTGATCCCGGCACCCGGGATCTAGGGTCGCATTCGTTGTTGCGCGTCCTGAATGATTCTTACTAGCGAGGGCCGCTCGGGCCGCGCTGCGCGCGGCCCTCGCTGTTTGTTTTTGTTTTGCGTCGTGGCTGCGCAGGGCGCTTGGCCTTCCGGGTGACCTGATAGAAAGCGGCGCCTGTTCGGTCAGTTTGTTGTGACTCGTGTCTCGCTCGCAGATCGTGATCTGCTGGTGCCAAGACCCGAGCGTGGATCCAGCTCAGCCTGCTGACGCAGGCTTCGCGCAATCCCACGACGCTGTGCGAAAGAACGGCCCTGCGCGGATTCAGATCCATCCACAGCGAGCCGGGCCAGCCAGACTTCGCCTGGCCTCGCGAAGAGCGCCGGCTCGCGACGAGCCTCGCCGGCCCCCGCGACGAGCCTCGCCGGCCCCCCGCGACGAGCCTCGCTGGCCCCCGCGACGAGCCTCACTGGCCCCGCGAAGAGCGAAGCACCCCAGCTATGCGCTGGCAGTGAGGGTCCTCACGTCGAACTTGTGGTTACCCAGGTAACGAGGGTCAACCTGCTGAAACTGTTGGGGAAACAGGAACGGCGACCGATCCGGTAGGCGGGCGGGTCGCCACCGGGATCATTGCCGAATCAAGATGCGCAGCAATCTCGCGCTCTTACGACTGGTTACCTGGGTAACCGCGATCCTGACATGAAGAGAGTGTCCGCGCGTCAGCGGCGGCTGGATCGCGGCGGTCGTCTATGGCGAGTAGAACGGTCGGGGCGGCCGTCCAAGCGAGTAGGGCGGTCGTCTAGAGCGGCGAGTAGGGCCAGAGCGGAGGGAACCGGCGTCCGACGGGGCGGCAGGCGTTTTGCGCCCGGTGTGTTCCCCCCTCCAACCAAACTAGAGGTGTGGAGGGGAGGGGTCGGGCGAGGCTCAGAGGTACGGTTTCCAGCGCTGGAGAATGACCTTGAGCTCTTCGATCTCTTCGGGCTTGAGGTTGTTGAGCGGCGGGCGAACGGGGCCGCCGGTCATGCCGATGAGCATCATCATCTCTTTCATGACCGAGACTTCGTAGCCCTTGCGACGATCGCGGAACTCGTAGAGCGGCACGACGTAGTCGCGCATCAGGCGGCCGAGGGTGGCGGTGTCGCCGGAGACGGCGCAGTCGTGGAGCTGCAGGGAGAGCTTGGGCGCGACGTTGGCGATGCTCGACGTGTAGCAGCGGATGCCGAGGCTGTAGTAGGCGGGCACGAGGTCGTCGCCGGCGCCGCCGATCCACTGCAGGCGATCGCCGACGCGCTGCATGATTGCGGAGAGCTTTCGCATGTTGGCCTGGCCGTCTTTCCAGGCGATCAGCGTGGGGACGCGGGAGGCGAGCTTTTCGACCCAGGCGGGGGAGGGGGCGAGCCAATCGCGGCTGTAGATCAGCAGACCAAGCGGCGTGGCGTTGCCGACGGAGGCGTAATAGTCGATCAGGCCGTCGTCGTCGGCGTTCGGGTAGTAGGGCGGCAGGCACAGGATGCCGTCGACGCCGGCAGCGGCCGACTGCTTGGCGAGCTCGACGGCGATCGGCTGGTTGAAGCCGACTCCGGTGAGCACCGGCACCTTGCCCGCTACCTCTTCGACGGTGACCTTGACCACCTCGAGGTGCTCGGCCGGCGAGAGCGAGAACATCTCGCCGGTGCCGGCGGGAGCGACCACGGCCGCGATCGGGTGCTGGATCAGCAGGCGCAGGTTCTTGCGCAGGCCGTCGAGGTCCAGCGTCAGGTCCTTGTTGAAGGGCGTGACCGGGAACGAGATCGCGCCGGTCAGTTTCTTGCGGAGTTCTTGGGGTGCGAGGGCCATGTGCTTCGTTTCCGTCTTTCTGATTACCAACGTGGAAGGACGCGTTGCCAGTTTGGATCGACGTGTTTGCGCATTTCGAGGACGTCGTCGCGTTTGCGGTAGGCGCAGGTCGCGTAGCGCTCACGACCGCGCGCCAGCTGGTCGTGATCGAGCTCGACGCCGAGGCCGCCGCGCTCGGGGATGGTGACGAAGCCATCCTTGATCGGCACGCGGCCGCCCGCGACGATCTCGTCCTGGTCCTGAGCCCAGGGGTAGTGCGTGTCGCAGGCGTAGGTCAGGTGCGGCGTGGCCGCGGCGGCGTGGGCCATGGCCATCAGCGAGACGCCGAGGTGGCTGTTCGAGTGCATCGACATGCCCAGGCCGAAGGTGCGGCAGATCTTGCCGAGGTGCTGGATCTGGCGCATGCCGCCCCAGTAGTGCGGGTCGCAGAGAACGACCTGCACGGCGTCCTTCGCCACGCACTCGGCGAGGTCACCGAAGCTCGTGACCGCGACATTGCTGCCGAGCGGCGTGGTGATGCCTTCGGCCAGCATGCCCTTGCGCACGGCGGCCATGTTGTCCATGCCGGCGGTGGGATCTTCGAGGTAGCCGCCGTTGCCGAGCTCACGGGTCAGCGCGCGCGCCACCTTGAGCGAGGTCTCGACCGTCCAGGCCGAGTTCGGATCCATGCGGATGGGCAGGTCGGGGAAGGCGCGGTGGAGCTGGCGCACCGTTTCGATCTCGAGCTCCGGGTCGAGCACGCCCGTCTTGAACTTGATGTCCTTGAACCCGTAGGCGGCGATCATCTGCCGCACCTGCGCGACCAGTGTTTCGGGCGTGAGCGCCTCGCCGTACTCGTCGACGCGGGCGTCGCTGCCCTCGCCACCGCCGCCGGCGTGTTTGTAGAACGGGTAGGCCGAGAACGGCACCTTGCTCCGCACGCGGCCGCCGATCAGATCGCAGGCCGGCTTGCCCAGCGCCTTGCCGACGAGATCGAGCGCGGCGATCTCGAGCACCGAGTACAGGCGCGCGTCCTGGTCCAGCGGGTTCTCGCCGGGCACGAACATGGTCTGCGACCGCTCCAGGGCGGTGCTCGGGCTCTCCGCCTCGATCAGCGGCATCAGCGCGCCGGCGACCTGGAACGGATCCAGGCCGATGAGCTTGGGCTTGAGCGCCGCGAGCGCCTGGGCGATGGCGTCTCCGCCGAGCGTCTCGCCGATGCCGACGATGTTGTCGTCGCTGACGAGCTCGATGACGGTGCGCAGCGCGTAGGGGGCGTGCAGGCCGTAGGAGCTTCTCAGCGGGGGATCGGCGATGGCGATCGAGTGAATGCGGAGGTCGACGATTCTCATGGCTGCGGGGATTCCGGTGGAGCTGTGCTCCTGTGTCCGGGGCACCCGGCCTTTATCGAGAAAATTTAGGCGTTCGACGCCGCGTTCTTGAGCAGTTTCAGGCTCAACCAGCGAAAGTCGCTACGCACTGCGCCGTCGATCAGGCTCTTGACTTGGGCGGGGTGGCCGATTGCTGCGCGGGCGACGGAGATGAGCAGATCCGACCAGGGCAGCGGTTCGGCCTGCGTGAGCCCTTCGAGCTCGTTGCACAGGCGCGCCGTCGTTGCCTCGTCCTGGTCGGCCACGCCGGCCGCGATCGCGTAGCGGTAGAATTCGAAGGCGTTGGCGCCGACGGAAGCGCGCACGAGCAGCTCTGCTGCGCGTTCGAGCAGGGCCCGGCGCTCGGGCGGCTCGCTGACGAAGCCGAGGGCGCCGAGGACGGTGGGACCACAGTAGCTGGCCACCAGGGGGTCTTCGCAGAGCGCGGCGCTCACGCGCAAGAGAGCCAGGCCGCTGTCGACGTCGCCCAGGTTCACGCGCGCGACGCCGCACTGCGACTGCGCCTCGGCTTCGAAGCGTCGTGAGCCGATCTGGCGCGCCAGCTCCAGGCTGCGCTGGCTGACCTCGAGCATGGACGCGTAGTCGGCGCGGTACTCGTCGATCGCGCCGCGCACGACACCGGCCACGATTTCGGCCCTGAGCTCGCCGCTCTCGTGCGCACGCCGCCGCGCCTCCTCGACGTCGGCGCGCGCTTGCGCGATCTCACCGCAGAAGACGCGCGAGGCCCCGAGCATCGGCAGGTGAGCCAGGAGCAGGCCCGAGAGGTCGTGGCTGCGAGCCGTCTCCACGGCGCGCGCGAACTGATCGCGCGCCGTAAGCATGCGACCGCGCTGGTAGTGCGCGTCGCCCAGGCCGCCCAGCGCGCGCACCTCGTCGGCGATCGAGCCTGCGGCCGCGGCATGAGCGCGCGCTCGCTCGTGCGCGTCGAGGCAGCGCTCGGTATCGCCCAGCGGGAAATAGAGGTTGCCGCGCAAGGACCAGATGCGCGCGAGCTCTGCCGGCGAAGCTGCGTCGCCGAGCTCCGCCTCGCAGCGAGCGAGCGCCTCGAGCGCCTCGTCATGGCGGTCGAGCAGCCGTAGCGCGCTGGCGACGCCGAACCAGTCGTGCTCCTTGCCTGCGACGTCGAGCGCCTCGTGCGCGCGGCCGGCCTGGAGCAGGAGCTCGCCGTAGAGCCTGGCGGCTCCCGTGGTGCCCAGGGCGTAGGCCCGTTCGGCGTGCTTCAGCGCGTGCGTCAGGTGACTCGTCGTCGAGAGCGAGCGGGCAGCGCTCAGGGCGGCCGGGCCGGCTCGCGGGTCTTCGGCCGCGCTGAGGTGCTCGGCGAAGAGCGCGGCGTCACGTGGCTCGAACCAATCCGCCGCGCGCCGGTGCAGGTCCTTCTGCACGCCTCGCAGCAGCGTGGAGTACACCGCATCGCGAAACAGCGCGTGGCCGAAGCAGAGCTCGACTCCGTCGCGGCCGAGCAGCAGCGCCTCCTCGGCCGCGCTGGTGTCGACTTCGTCCACTCCCAGGAGGGCGCCGACTGCCGCGCGCGAGAAGCGATGTCCGAGGATGGCCGCCGCCTGAACCAGGCGTCTGGCCTCGGGCTCCAGCCGCTCGAGCTTGGCCAGCACCAGGCTGCGCACCGTCGCTGGCAGCGACGCCTGACCCGCCGCCGCCGCGCGCAGGAGCTGGTCGAGAAAGAGCGGGTTGCCCTCTGCGCGCAGCAGGCAGGCGTCGACGGCTTCGGACGGCAGGGCCTCGTAGTGATCGGCGAGCGCCCGCGCTTCGTCGTCCGCCAGCGTGGAGAGGTCGACGGTCGTCAGCGCCGAGCCACGCGCGAGCGAGCGCCAGGTGGCGTCGACCGGGTCACCTTCGGGCCTGGTCGAGAGCACCAGCAGCACACGGCTGCGCGCGATGGCGGCGGCGAGATGCCCGAGCACGACGCGCTCGTCGGCGTCGGTCCAGTGCGCATCGTCGACGATCACGAGCGCTGGTGCTTTGGCGGCGCGAGCGGCGAGGAGCTCGTGGAGCGCGCTGGCCCTGGCGCGCTGGCGGGCGTCGGCCGAGAGCGAGCTCTCCGCCGGGCTCTCGGCGCCGCCGAGCAATCGAGCGAGCTCGGCCAGCGGTCGTTCGCTCACGCTCTGCCCGAAATCCAGCGCCACGGCCGAGCACACGGACGCGCCGCGGCTCGCTGCCTCACCGGCGAAGCGCTCGAGCAGGCGGCTCTTGCCCATGCCCGCCTCGCCGCGCAAGAGCAGGACGCCGCCCTTGCCCGAAGCGGAACAGCGCTCGAGGAGCGAGAGCAAGAGACCGAGCTCTGCTCGCCGTCCGACGAACGGCGCATCCGACGGGTCTGCCAGGCCCTTGATCCTCCACGCGCCGGCAACGCGCTCGGCGACGACGTGAGGAGCGAGGCTCTGGTAGACGTCGTTCGTGGCCCAGACCTCACCCGCGCCAGCGCGAGCAGCGAGCGCCAGCGCGGCGGCGAACGGCGGGCCCGCGAACGTCGGCTCGACGCCGGCCGAGAGCACCTGCCCGGCGGCGAGCCCGACCGCGTTGCCGCGAGCGGAGAGCGCGAGCGCCGCGCGCAGAGCCCGCTCGGCCTCGTCGCCGCGCGCCTCGGTCAGGCCGAACGCGCCGAGCACCGAGCTGCCCACGGCGCGGTCGCTGGCGCCGCCCAGCGCTCGCACGGCCTGCGCCACGTCGAGCTCGCTTTCGGCCATCAACGCGGCGGCGCGCTCGGGGTCCGCCGGCAGGTCGATGCGCACGGCGAGCGCGGCAGCGTCGCGCAGTGCCTGCTCGGTCCCGGCGGGCGCACGGGTCGGAGGCAGCACCGGAGCGGCCGGCGCAGCCTCGCGCCGGCGCCGAACGAGCTCCCGCTGCAGGGTTTCGGTCTGCGGCTCGGGCTTCACACCGAGCTCGCGCTCGAGCGCTTCGGCGCAGCGCCGGTACTGTCCGAGCGCTAGCCCGAGCTCACCGCGCCGAGCGTAGAGCTCCATCAACGCACGCTGGGCGGCCTCGTTCACCGGCTCGAGCTCCGTCAGGCGCAGGAGCGCCGTCTGCGCGCTCTCGTCGTCGCCGCGCGCCACGGCGTCGCGCTGCACCTTGTCGAGGGCGGTCAGGGCTTCGCGGCGGAGCGCCTCACGCTCGCGAGCGACGAGGTCGTAAAACGAGCCCGAGCGGGCGTCGAAGCCGTCCAGCAGGTGGCCCTGGTAGAGCCCGAGCACGCGCTCGAGCGGGGCCTTGCGAAACTCGTTGACGTCGACCTCGACCAGCGACGCGTCGAGCAGCACGCCGCTCGCGTCCGCCTGCAACGCCGCAGCGGCGCTGGCGGGCAGCGCGCGCCGCAGGGCCGTCAGCGCCTGGCGCAAGCTCGAGCGCGCCGCGGCGTCGTCGGCGTCCTCCCAGAGCAAGGCGGCCAGGCGTTCGCGATCCTGGCGCTGACCGAGCCTGAGCGCGAGCAGGGCCAGGACGGCGCGCGCCTTACGCGCCGAAATGGAGAGCGGGACTCCGGCGACGTCGTACAGCCGGAACTGCCCGAAGAGCCTGATCGAAAGCTCTGCCATCTGCCTCAGCCGGGGGAGCCTAGCCGTCGCCGCCCGTATTTTCACGGCTTTTTCACGCTGCCGCGCACGGCCGGCTCACGCCGGCGCCTTACCTTCACCAGCATGACACTCCGCGACCAACGAGGCCTCGGCCTCTCCACCCAGAACCCGAAATCCGTCGAACGCCTGGAAAGGGCTGTCGACCTCACCGCCAGCTACTTCGTCGATCCCCTGGCCACGATCCAGGGCGCCATCGACGAAGACCCGAGCTTCGTCATGGGGCACTGCCTGCGGGCCGCCCTCGCCGTCATGTCGAGCGAGAAGGGGGCCCTGCCGCTGATCGAGGAGAGCGTCAGCGCCATCCGGCGCAGCCCCCAGGCCAATAGTCGCGAGCGCGCTCACGCGAAGGCAGCGTCGGCCTGGCTCGCCGGCGACTTCGAGCGCAGCGTGCGCTTTTACAACGACATCCTGCTGGACTACCCGCGCGATCTCGTGGCGCTGCAGACCGCGCACATCGGCGACTTCTTGCTCGGCAAGTCGCAGATGCTGCGCGATCGCGTGGCTCAGGTATTGCCCTACTGGGACGAGAGCGTCCCCGGCTACGGCTACGTGCTCGGCATGTACGCCTTCGGCCTGGAGGAGATGGGCGCGTACGAGCACGCCGAAGAAACGGGCCGGCGCGCGCTCGAGCTCTCGCGCCGCGACGCCTGGGCCGTGCACGCGGTGACACACACGTTCGAGATGCGCGGCTCGCTGGCCAAAGGCATCGACTTTCTGACCTCGCGCCAGCCCGACTGGGCACCCGACAACGGCTTTGCGTTCCACAACTTCTGGCACCTCGCGCTGCTCCACCTCGATCGGGGCGAGCACGAGCGCGTGCTCGAAATCTACGATCGCCATATCCGGCCGCGGCCGACACAGATCGCCTACGAGAACGTGGACGCTAGCGCGCTGCTCTGGCGCCTGGAGCTTCGCGGCGTCGACGTCGGCGAGCGCTGGCAGGCAGTGGCCGACGGCTGGGAAGGCCTGAGCGAAGACGCCTTCTACGCCTTCAACGACGTCCACGCCGTGATCGCCTTCGTCGGCGCCGGTCGTGAAAAATCGCTGGAGAAGACGATGGCGTCGCTCGGCCGCGCCACGGCCCAGAGCGGCACCAACGGCATGATGACCCGCGACGTCGGCTTGCCGCTGGCGCGCGCGCTGGTCGCGTTTCGTCAGGGCGACTTCTCCACCGCCGTGGAGCTCTTGCGCGACGTTCGCACCATCGCCCATCGCTTCGGCGGTAGCCACGCGCAGCGCGATCTCATCCACCTCACGCTGGTCGAGGCAGCGCTCCGAGCTGGTCAGTCCAGGCTCGCGCGGGCCCTCGCTGCCGAGCGCACCGCGCTCAAGCCGGCGAGCCCGTTCAACTGGCTGCTCAGCGCCCGCGCCCTCGAGCTCGACGGCGATCGCGCCGGCGCGGCCATCGCCCGCAAGCGCCAGCAGGGGGATGTTTTGCGAGACGCGCTCGTATAACGTGCTCTCCGGAGCATGGTGAAGAGGACCTGGTTGGTATTGGTGCCGCTGATGGCCGCGTGCAGCGGCGAAAGCGCGAGCGATCCCGCCGCGAGCGCTGGCAGTGTCGGCGCCGTGGCGGGCGGCGGCAGTGGCGGTAGCGGAGGCGGGGGAACGGGCGGCACTGGTGGTAGTGCCGGCGGTACCGCGGGTAGCGGCGCCGGCAGTGCCGGAGCCGCCGCCCCCGACTGCAGCGGCGCCTTCGGCACGCCAGTGAACCGTCTTTCGGTGCCGGCGCCGGCCCTGCTCGCCAGCCCGTCGATCGGGCCCGGTGAGCTCGAGCTCTTCTACGTGCAGTACGATACCGAAGTCGGGCCCATCACCTTCAGGCGCTCGGTACGAGCTTCCAGGGACGCGGAATTCCCGCCGGGTGAGGTCGTGAGTGAGCTCGATGCCGCCTGCGAGCCGGGCCACGAGCGCATGCTCGATCTCACGCAGGACGGGCTACGTGCGTACCTGGTCTGCTTCGCGCCCGGGAGTCTGACCTACGAAGGCCCGCTGCGCGTCGCCCGACGCGAGTCGCTCGCCGGTCCCTTCGTGCTCGACGCAGACGAATACGGCTACGTCGGCCCGAGCCCCTCGATCTCCTCCGACGAGCTCAGCCTCTACACCTCCGCCGAAGACAGCGAAGGCGCCTGGCTCATGGTCAGCCTGCGTGACAGCTCGATGTCGAGCTTCGATCCGAACGATGTGATCAGCGAGCTCTCGTCGGAGGCGTTGACGTCGCCGGACATCGGACCCGACCAGCGCGCCTTGTTTGCTGGCCACTGGGATGGCGGCATTGCCCGAGCGACGCGAGCCGACGCGAGCAGTCCCTTCGGTCATTCCGAGATCGTGGTTCCGCCAGTGAAGGGGACCAGTTATGACGACGGCGTGTTCTTCGGCGCGCCCGACGCGTCCGGCGACTGCCGCACGCTCTACGCCGTCAGCATCGATCAGGCCGCCGATGTCTACTCGATCGCGGAGATTCGGCGGTAGGCTCGAGCTCCCCCATGGGCATCGGCTCCTTCGTCCTGCTGCTGATCACGTTCCTGCCGGGACTCCTCGCGCTCACGCTGGGGATCGCGCCGGGCCTCGCTGGCGACGCCGTCGTGATCGAGGGCACCTGGGTGCGCGTGGTCTTCCTCCTGGCGGGCACGGCCGTCTCGCTGCTCTGCGTGCGCGCGATCGCCAAGCAGTTGCTCGGCGACAGGGCCGACGACAAGGAGCAGCGCATCAAGCGCGCCCCCCTCGTCGGTACGGTGTTCGTGGGCAGCAGCGTGCTGCTGTTCGCGGTGGCGATCGGAGGCGGAGACGCCCTGAGCGGCGAGGCGGCCGAGCCGCTCAGGGTCGTGTTCGGCGTCTATGCGTTCTGGCTACTGATCTTCGGCCTGCCCACGCTCTTTGCGCGTAAGCTGGAAGCGATGCAGCCGCCTCAGCCCGTGCTGCCCGCGCAGCCCGCATCTTGCTCACGTTGCGGCGTGACGCTCGCCGCGGGCACGAGCATCTGCACCTATTGCGGCACTCCGGTGGGCTGACGCAGGTTCACATCTGCGGCGCGTGGTGCTCCTTGCGGCGGGCCTCGAAGGCGGCCTTGAGCTCGTCGCTGCTGAGCGCGCCGTCCTTGTCGGTGTCGGCGCCCGCGAGCTTCTCGCGCTTGTGCTCCGGTAGCTCGCTGACCTCGAGCTTGCCGTTCTTGTTCTGGTCGAGGTGAGCGATCATCGCGGCCGGATCCCTGGGTCCCTTGCCGTGTTTCATCGGCTGGTGTTTCTGCAGCTCTTCGAGGGTGAGCACGCCGTCCTTGTCGGCGTCGGCGGCAGTGAATCGCTCGCGCTTGTGCTCCGGTAGCTCGCTGACCTCGAGCTTGCCGTTCTTGTTCTGGTCGAACTTCTCCACGAGCCTGGCGGGGTCCCTGTGTCGGCGCCTTCCTTCGTCCTCGGCGGCAGGCTGAGGCGGGGCCTGTTCGGCGAGCGGCTGCGGCGCTTCGGCGCTGGCGGCGGGCTGATCGGTGGTGGTTTCTGCGCAGGCAGCCAGCGAGAGGCCGGCCAGCGCGCCCAGGGTCCAACGGAGTGATTTGAGGGTCATTGGGTCTCCTGGTGGTTCGACGACGGGCCAGCGAGAACCCTACGCTCGACCATGAATTAGAGTCGGGGCGGAACGACGGATTCATCGTAGGGGTTGCTAGCCGACCGCCGTCCATAGGATGTGATTCAACCAGACGGAGACGGCGGTTGGAGACGCTCGAACAGGCCGCTGCGCAGGTCGCTACTGGCGACTCGGCGGCCTTTCAGATCATCGTAAGCGGGACCAGCGATCGCCTGGTCCGGCTCGCCGCCAGGCTGATGGGCAATGTTTCGGATGCCGAGGATGTCGTGCAGGAAGCGTACTTGAAGGCGTATCGGGCGCTCACAGCGAGTGAGTTCGACGCGCGCTCGAGCGTCACGACCTGGCTCTACAGCATCGTGACCCGAAGCGCGATCGATGCGCTGCGCAGCAACAAGCGTCGCAAGCGCACGGCGAGCGAGGCTCTGCCGGAGCCCGCGTTCGACGGTCTGGGTCAGGCCGAAGCCCGGCTTGCCGTGGCCGAGCTCGGAACGCTGCTCGAGGGGCTGCCCGCCGATCAGCGCGCGGCGCTCGTGCTCAAGTCGGTGGAGGGTCTGAGCACACCCGAGATCGCGCGCATCCTCGAGTGCAGCGAGGGCGCCGTGGAGCAGCGCCTGGTGCGCGCTCGCGCGGCGCTGCGCGCAAGGAGCGGCTCATGAGCGACCTCGAAGAACGCCTGGCCGAGCTCGGTCGCGCCAGCGACGGGCTGCGTGCGCGGCCGGGTTTCAACGAACAGGTCATGCTCGCGGCGCTCGCGGCGGGCGCCGACCCGTTGCGTCCGCTGCGCCGGGTTTTGCCGCTGGCTTTCCTCGCCGCCGCGCTCTCCGTGCTGTGGGCCGTCACCAGCGAGCAGGGCACCGACGACGCTTTCGCCGCCGCCGACGAGACCGTGGAGATCGAATGGTGAAGGGACAGAGCCTGCGCGTCTATGCCATGGGGCTTGCCATCTTCGTGCTCGGAGGCGTGGCCGGGGGCGCGGTCTCCCACGCGCTGTCCGAGCGCGACGAGCGTGAGCTCGCCGCCGACGGTTTCGAGGGTTTCGAGCGTCGCAAGCTGCGCGCGCTGACGCGCAAGCTCGAGCTGAGCGACGAGCAGAAGGATCGGGTGCGGGCGATCTTGCGCGAAGACCGCGGCGCTCGCCGCAAGCTGACCGAAGAAGCGTTCGCGCGCTGCGGCCAGCCCCTGGAACAGCATCGAGCCGACACCGACGCGCGCATCCGTCAGCTGCTGAACCCCGAGCAGAAGAAGCGCTTCGAGGAGCTCGTGCGCGTGCGGCGCGATCCGTTCCACGGCCACCCGCCGCACGGCCGCTGATCAGGGGAGCTTTTCGGGTCGTCCCTCGTATGAACCCGCAGGGAGTGCGGTGACATGAGAGGACTTACCTGGACCCTGCTGGCTCTCTTGCCGCTGGCCGCGGCGTGCGGTGGCGAGAGCGAACGCGAGCCGAAAAGTGCCGCGGGGAGCGCAGGCTCCTCGGCCGGCCCAGGCGGCAGCGGCGGAACCAGCGGCAGCGGTGGCAGCGCAGGCAGTGCGGGCAGCGCGTGCTCGCCGGTCACGGCGCCCGACTGCAGCGGCACGTTCGGGCCGCGGGTGCAGCAG
>DATLIL010000146.1:0-4326 GCA_035539475.1 Polyangiaceae bacterium | reverse complement strand
CACGATCTCCTCCTCCGGCTACGTCATCGATCTGAAGCTCACGCGCGACGGTAGCGGTGGACGCGCTGCCGGCCGTACCGCGACCGGACAGCCCCAGGGTGGAGAGCCGAACCGGCAACAGCCGTCGACCGGTGCCGAGCTCCGAGCCGTGGAGGTCATCGATCAAGAGACGGGTGCCGCACGCGTCGAGTACCGCCAGGGCGGGCGCGTAATCGGCGCAGAAGATCCCGAAGCTCGCGTGAGCGTTGCGCAGGTGAACCGGTGACGACCTTCGACGACGACGTCGAGCGCCACGACACACGCCTCCTCGGCCTGTACGTCGGGTACGTCACGCGACGGGACGATCCGGAGCGGCTCGGCCGTGTCCGTGTCTGCGTGCCGGGCGTGCTCGAGCCCGAGAGCGCTTGGGCCTTCCCGCTCGGCACCGTGGGCGGCGGCTCGAAGGACTGCGGCCTGTTCGCCGTCCCCGAGGAAGGCGCCGAGGTAGGTGTGTTCTTCAACCAGGGCAACGTCGACGCGCCTTACTATCTCGCCGGGCACTGGGGAAAACCGGCGGGCGAGAGCGAGCTCCCCGAGGAGGCGCAGCGCGAGCTCCCTACCAATCGGGTCCTATCGACCAAGACCTTCCGTGTGGAGCTCGACGAGGGCGAGGGCTCGCGCAAGCTCAAGCTCACGAACAAGAAGACCGGCGATCACCTCGTCTTCGACGCGGAAGAGAACAGCGTGACGCTGGAAGCGACCACCGCCATCACGCTGCGTGCGGTCGGCGCCATCTCGCTCGACGCCGCGCAGATCACCATCGCTGGTCGTCCCGTCCGGCCGGTCGCCGATCCGATCTGAGACGAACGATGGCGCTGCCGATCTGCCTCGAGCTCCCCGAGATCCCCGACGCGCTACCGATCACGCTCCCGTCGGGCGTGACGTTCGAGCGCATCAACCTGCTCGAGGAGATCCAGCCCCTGCTCGCCCCGCTCGTGCCTCTGTTCGACATCGTCGACACGATCGTCGCGGTCTTCAACTGTGTGAAAGCCATCCCCGACGCGCTCGGGCCACCCCCGGACCCGACAGTGCTCGCTGCCTGCGTACCGGAGCTCGGCGAGAAGATCGCGAAGCTCCTGCGCCTGCTGCCGCAGCTTTCGCTCCCGCTGCTCATCCGCCAGGTGCTCGACCTCATCATCGATACGCTCCAGCGCGCGCGCCGCGAGATCGTGTACCTGCAGAGCCAGATGCAGCGCATCCTGGAGGCGATCGACCGAGCCAGCGACCTGGACGATGCCGGGCTCATGGCGATCATTCAGTGCGCGCGGGGCAACGTCGAGCAGGAGGCCAGGAACGTGGGCAAGATGCTCGCGAGCCTGGGCAGGCTGATCGGGCTCGTGAACCTCTTCCTCGGCATCCTGGGGCTACCCCAGGTGCCGGATCTGTCGGACCTCGCGGGCCAGCCGCTCGACGAGGTCATCGAGCCGCTCGACCAACTCATCGCGACGTTCGAGGCAGCCAAGCTGGCGGTGCCGCTGCCGTGATCGGGTGAGCCGCCATCGAGCGGCTCATTCCTTCAGAGTCCAGACCCCGTCTTGTCCAACGACCAACGAGCCCAGGTCGACGACCGTCCCGCAGTCCGGACACTTTCCGGTCGTGGCCTCGCGCACATAGTCGTCATCGAAGTTGTCGAGCATCCTATTGATGGACGGGCGGTACCAATCCTCATACTTCCGCCCGCACTTCGGGCAGAGAACTTGGACCGTTTGCGGCGGCGACGACACCGAGCGGCCAGTCTCTCCGATCCGTCACCAAGCGCCAAGCGCTGTTCGCGTCCCCGCTGAGGCGCGCACCACCGCTTTGAAGGAGGAGTGCGGCTCCTGAATCTGCTCATCCCGTTCCGCAGAGATCGCAAGCGGGACTTCGCCTCGGGTACGGGTGCCGACCTCCTGGCCTCGAAGGTGCGCCAGGCGCTCCTCACCCAGGGCGCAACGGCGCGCTCGTCGGGTGAGCTTCCTTGGCGGACGAACTTCGGCGCTGGGCTCGAGCTGCTCCGGCATCAGCGCAACGACGCGGTGCTCCAGGAGCTCGCCCGTGTCTTCGTGCGGGATGCCCTGAGGCGGTGGGTCCCCAGTGCGGCGCTCCTCTCCGTCGAGGCGCAAGCGCGGGAGACTGGCATCTTCCTGAGGGTACGGGTTCGCGAAGGCCCAGACACCGTCACGGTCGAAGCCGCGCTGTGAACCGCTGTCCCCAAGTCGTTACGCCGGGTCCCTTTGTAGTCGCGTGGCACTGCTGCCTGCGTCGCTCGACTACACGGACCGTGATTTCGACTCGCTCCGCGGGCGTCTGATCGCGCTGATCAAGAGCGTCTTCCCTGACTGGAGTGACTTCGACGTCGCGAGCTTCGGCAACGTCCTGATCGAGCTCTACGCCTTCGTGGGCGACGTGCTGACCTTCTACCAGGACAACCTGGCCCGCGAGTCGCGTCTCGTCACGGCGACCCAACGGAAAAACGTCATCGCGTTGGCAAAGATGCTCGGGTACCGGCTGCACGGAGCGCAGGCCGCGACCGCGGAAGTCGAGCTCAAGCTCGCCCGAGCATCGGCGGCAGCGGTCACGGTCCCGGCCGGCACGGTCGTGCGCACCCAGGAGGTCACCGAGCCCGTGCGCTTGCAGTTGCTCGGCGAGGCCGCGTTCGCCCCCGGCGTCCTCGTAAGCACGGTGGTGGCCGAGCACTCGAAGACGCACCGGCAGCTCTTCGAGGCGCGCGGTCTAGCAAACCTCGACGTCCCCCTCGATCACACCCCCTACCTCGACGGCTCCGCTCGGGTGTCGACAGCCCAGGGCACGTTCAGCGAGGTGCCCAACCTGCTCGACTCGGGGGCCAATGATCGCCACTTCGTCGTGCTCGTCGACCAGAACGACCGTGCGACGCTGCGCTTCGGCAACGGCGTCAGCGGCCTCGCTCCGAGCGGAACGATCACCTTGGAGTACAAGACTGGAGGCGGCGCTCACGGCAACGTCGACGCCGAGCGCATCGTGGTGCTCGAGGGCTCGTTCGCGGACGCCCACGGCCGCCCGGTGCAGCTCTCCGTTCGCAATCCACTGCCCGCCTCGGGAGGCGCGGATCGGCAGAGCATCGCCTCGGCCAAGCTGCTCGCGCCCGAGAGCCTGCGAGTGCCTACGCGCAGCGTGTCGCGGGAAGACTTCGAGATCAACGCACGCCGACTTGCAGGCGTCGCACGCGCGCTGATGCTCACCTCGAACGAGGATCCGAGCATTTCAGAGAACGCCGGCATCCTCTACGTCATTCCTCAGGGGGGCGGGCTACCCACGCCCGCGCTGAAGAACCTGGTCTTCCAGCAGGTGACGGAGGTCTACCCATCGACGCTCACGTTCCAGGTGAGCGTGCAGGATCCGATCTACAGGCGCGTGGACGTCGCGGCGCGGCTGTTCGTCAAGCAGGGCCAGTCACCGGCAGTCGTCGCCACGAGCGTTCGTGCTGCGCTCGCTGCGTACTTCCTGGTGAGTGAACCCGACGGGACGCCCAACCCGCTCGTCGACTTCGGCTTCAACATCAAGGACGCGGCCGGCAATTTCGTCGGCGAGCTCGCCTGGTCCGACCTGTTCGACGTCGTGCGCGACACACCTGGAGTGCGGAAGATCGGCGACTCCCGCCTCGATTTCATGCTCAACGGCCTCCCCGCTGACGTGAAGCTCAGAGTTCCGGAGTTCCCCGTGCTCGGTAGCGTCACCCTGGTCGATGGCTCGACGGGAGCGCTGATCTGATGGCCCTCCTCAACTCGAGCTTCGAGGATGTCGGTTCCGGTCCCGGGGAAGCCGCTCATTGGCAGCTCCGCGCCGCGACCAGCCTTCAGGCCGTCGCCGGATTCACCGCCGAGACTGAAGAGGCCCGGGAGAGCTTCGAGCGCTGGGCCGAGTTCTTCGCGGCCTTCGACGCCGTCGCCTCTGCCCGTGCGTTCTTCGACAGCGCGGTCGACGGGTTCGAGGACTTCGAGGACGGCTTCGCAAACCAGAGCTTCGTGCGCGATCTCAGCCTGGCTCAGGTCCTGCCCGCATTGCTCAGCACCTCCGGACCGGAAGACTTCGAGGAGCACACGCTGACCACCGCCTGGGCCTCCGTGAGCTCGATGGCCGGGGCCTTCGACGGAGAGCCGAGCGAGGACTTCGAGGACGCGTGGCGCGCCAACGAGTTGTTCGTTCGCGAGTGGTCGTCCGCGCCGGCGGCAGCGCTCGGCACCGAGACCTTCGAAGCGGGCTGGGCGCCGGCAACCACGTTCTAGGAGACACCGGAATGGCCGAGATTGATTGGTCGTATCTCAATGG
>DATLIL010000145.1:0-9618 GCA_035539475.1 Polyangiaceae bacterium | reverse complement strand
GTTCGAGTTCAGGCTGCCGGACATCGGCGAAGGCGTCACCGAAGGCGAGATCGTGAGCTGGCTCGTCCAGGAAGGCGACAAGGTCGACGAGAACCAGGACATGGTGGAGGTGATGACCGACAAGGCCACCGTCACCATCGGTGCGCCCAAGACGGGGAAGGTGAGCCAGCGCCGCTTTCAGGTCGGCGACACCGTGCCGGTCGGCGAAGTGCTCGTCGTGCTCGACTTGAACGGTGGCGGCGCCGCGGTCGAGGCACCCAGCGCTCCGGCTCCGTCCACGTCGGCGGTCCACGCCGCCAAGCAGCAAGAGGCTCCGTCCGGGCCGGGCAAGGCACCTTCGGCCGGACCCGTGGCTTCGGCTGTCGGCGACATCCGTGAGGATCTTCCGGGCATGACTCCGGCTCGTGCCCCGGCGCCGGCCGCCAACGGCGACTACTTCGCCGACAAACCCCTGGCGGCGCCCGCCACGCGCAAGCTCGCCCGCGAGCTCGGCGTGGATCTGCGCAAGGTCGAGCCGAGCGGCTCGGCGGGTAGGGTGACGCGCGAGGACGTGGAACGCGCCGCGCAAGGCCCCGCCAAGGCCCCGGCACCTGCTGCGGCTGCTGCGCCCGCGCCTGCGCCGGCGGCGCCGCCGAGCCCCGTGGCCGGCGACGAGCGTGTGCCGATCCGTGGCCTGCGCAAGCGCATCTTCGAGAACATGGCGCGGTCCAAGCACACGGCTGCGCACTTCCACTACGTCGACGAGGTCGACGTCACCGAGCTCGTCAAGCTGCGCGATCGCTTCAAGCCGCACGCCGAGAAGGCGGGAGTGAAGCTCACGTTCTTGCCGTTCATCATCAAGGCCACGGTCGCGGCGCTGAAGAAGCACGCGCGGCTCAACTCCGTCGTCGACGAAAGCGCGATGGAGTACGTGATGCGCAAGACCTACGACCTCGGCATCGCGGCTTCCACGGACTCTGGCCTGATCGTGCCGGTGCTGCGCCACGCCGATCGCTTGAGCATCGTCGAGACGGCGCGCGAGATCGAACGGCTCGGGCGTCTGGCCAAGGACGGCAAGCTGGGCCGAGAGGATCTCGGTGGCTCCACCTTCACCATCAGCTCGCTCGGTAAGCTCGGTGGGCTCCTGGCGCCGCCCATCATCAACTACCCCGAGGTCGGGATCATGGGCGTGCACGCCATCCGCCAGCGCCCGGTGGTTCGTAACGGCGAGATTGTGATCGGCGAGGTCATGCACCTCTCGTTCTCGTTCGACCACCGCATCATCGACGGCGATGTCGGTGCGCTCTTCGCTCAGGAAATCATCAGCTTCCTCCAGGAGCCCGACCGGCTGCTGGTTGAAATGAGCTGAGCTCGCGTCGGGTTGGCACTCTTGCACACATGCCCTTACATGGGTGCCGGAGCCACCCCTGTGGATGACGCGATTCGCGATCTTTGACGTCGGAAAATTTATCGGAAGACGGCCGCTCGCCGCACAGGCGGTTACAGTGTAGCCTTGCCCGGGAGTGGCCTTCGGAGGTCCTTTGCAGCGATGAGGTATCTGGCAGGCGTCATTCTCGGGGCGGTGTTGTTGGCGACGCCGGCTCTCGTCCAAGCGCAAGAAGCCACGGAGCCGACGCCGGCACAGATCCGGGCGGCGGCCGAGGCTTTTGACCGCGGGCGCGAGGCCTACAAGGAAGAGCAGTACCAGGCTGCGGCGGAGCAGTTCGAGCGGGCTGACGCGAACGCGCCCAGCGAGACGGCGCTGGAGCTCGCCCTGCGCGCCCGGGACAAGGCGAACAACCCCGACCGGGCCGCGACCCTGGCCGCGTTGGCCGTGACGCGCCACCCTCAGAGCAAGGGCCTGCAGAAGCTCGCTGCCGAGATCCTGCAGCAGTACAGGCGCGACCTGTTCGAGCTGCGGGTCACCTGCGCTGAGCCCTGCGACCTCACGTCGGACGCCAAGATCGTCCACGGCGCGCCGGCGCTGGAGCGCACCGTGTACCTCATGCCGGGCTCGCACTCGCTCACGGCTGATTTCGGCGGTAGCCGGACCAAAGCGCAGACCCTGGCCGCAGACGCCGGTGGAAAGGGCGATCTCTGGTTCGAAGTGCCCGAGCAAACCGCGCAGCCCGAGGCGCACCCGCCAGTGGCGTCGGCACCGACGGCGCCCGTGGAACCGCCGCCCGAACAGCCCGCCGAGAAGCCGGTTCGTCACGGCTGGTCACCGGCCATCTTCTGGACCGGCGCCGCTGTCACGGCCGCCGCCGGCGCCTTCACCATCTGGAGCGGCGTCGACACGATCAACAACCCCGGTGCCGACTACGTTCGCGACATCTGCGCCGAAGAAGGCGAGGACGGTCCGAACTGTCAGTCGGCTTACAACGAGGGGCGCGACAAGCAGCTGCGCACCAACATCGCGATCGGCGCGACGGCCGTGCTCGGCGCTGCCACGATCGTGATTGGCGCGCTCGCGACCGATTGGGGCGGCAGCAGCAACGAGGCAGCGCGGGTGAGCAAGGCCCCCAAGCGTTCGGCGCTCGGCAGCGTGCGTGTATCGCCGTGGCTCGGCGTGGACGGCGGCGGACTCGGCGCTAGCGGAAGGTTCTGAAGCATCGTGGTAGCCGCCAAGCTCTTCGAGGCAGGCCGCCAGCGCGTAGATCGCTACGAGCTGCTCGGCGAGATCGCCTCGGGCGGCATGGCCACCGTGTTCCTGGCGCGGCTCACCGGCGTCGGCGGCTTCCAGCGTTTCTTCGCCATGAAGCGGCTGCATCCGCACCTGGCCGGCGAAACGGAGTTCGTCGAGATGTTCCTCGACGAGGCCAGGCTCGCGGCGGGGATCCACCACCCCAACGTCGTCCCTATCCTCGAGGTGGGCGCCAGCACCGTCGGTTACTACCTGGTGATGGAGTACGTCGAGGGGGACACACTGGCGCGGCTCCTGGCGCGTGCGGCCAGCAAGGGCAACAAGCTGCCCCGTCCGATCACGCTGCGCGTGGCGCTCGACATGCTCGCCGGCCTGCACGCGGCGCACGAGCTGCGCGACGATCACGGCGAGCCCGTCGAGCTCGTGCACCGCGACGTATCGCCGCAGAACATCCTCGTCGGTGCGGACGGCATCGGCCGGATCACGGATTTCGGCGTCGCGCGTGCTGCCAGCCGCTTGCAGGCGACACGCGTCGGACAGCTCAAGGGCAAGCTCGCGTACATGGCGCCGGAGCAGGCCTCGGGGCAAGAAGACATCGATCGCCGCGCGGACGTGTTCTCGGCCGGCGTCGTGATCTGGGAAGCCCTGGCTCTGAAGCGCCTGTTCAAGGCAGACAACGAGGCCGCCACCCTGTCGCGTGTGATGAGCGAGCCGGTTCCGCCGCTGCGCACCATCGTCCCGGAGATCAGCGCCGAGCTCGAGGCCGTCATCGCCCGCTCACTCGATCGCGATCGCGACAAGCGCTACGCGTCGTGCGCCCAGTTCGCCGACGCGCTGGAAGCCGCCGCGATCGGTCGCGACGGCATCGCCAGCAGTCGTGACCTCGCCGCTTACGTCCGCGAGGTGATGGGTGACGAGATCGAGCAGCAGCGCGACGCCGTTCGCGCCTGGCTCGCTCGCAGCGAACCCAGCCAGGTCGCTGCCGTGCTGCCGCCATCCCCTCCGTCGTCGAGTGTCTCGGCCGCGGCCATGGCTCTCCCTGGCGGGGAACCGTCGCGCAGCATGACTCAGCCGACGGTGGCTCTTGCCGCGCCGCGCTCGCGGGCGCCGCTGGTCCTCGGCACGTTGCTCCTCATGGGGCTGGTCGGGGTGGGCGGCTTCCTGGTGGCCCGGACCACCCAGCCGGGCCCGCTGCCGCTCCCCTCTCCGGCAGTAGCGACGACGACTCCCGTTCCCGAGGTACCCACCGCGAGCGCCTCGGCGCCACCCGCCGTCCCCACGGTCTCGGTTGCGCCCCCGGTCACGAGCCCGGAGGCGCTGGCCACCGAGCCTCATCCGGCCGGGACGGCTCCCAAGCGGAACCCGGCGGGGTCCTCGAAGTCGAACAAGAAGAAGTCGAGCGACCTGGACATCCCGAACCCCTACCGCTGAAGGTCCGTCGTCGGCGGAAATCTGCTCGATCTTACGCCCGTCGGGCCGATTGACAGACGGTACCTCGGCTGCTAGTTGTCGCCCTCCCTCAAGGCGCGGCTCACGAATCGTTTAGTTTCGCGAGGTTACCGCGTCAAGGCGATGAGTCGTGGCCGTCAAACGAGTCTGCCTCTTCACCGGCAACGCTAACCCGGAACTGGCGCAGGACATAGCGAAGCACCTGGACACTCCGCTCGGAGAGGCGAGGGTGTCTCGTTTCAGCGACGGCGAGACGTACTGTGAGATCCGCGAAAACGTGCGCGGTCTCGACGTCTACGTCGTCCAGCCCACCTGCTCGCCGGTCAACGACAACGTCCTGGAGCTGCTCATCATGTGTGATGCGCTCCGGCGGGCCTCCGCTACCAGCATCACCGCGGTGATCCCGTACTACGGCTACGCCCGGCAGGACCGCAAGGTCGCCCCGCGCACGCCGATCACGTCCAAGCTGGTCGCCGACCTGCTGGTCGCCGCCGGCGTCACGCGCGTGCTCTGCGTCGACCTGCACGCCGGGCAAATTCAGGGCTTTTTCAACATTCCCTTCGATCACCTGTACGCGCTGCCGGTGTTCCTGGACGACTACCTGAAGGTCCGCTTCGACGAGAACGCGGTCTTCATCTCGCCTGACGCGGGCGGTGTGGAACGTACCCGCGCGTACTCCAAGCGCCTGGGGGCCTCGCTCGCCATCATCGACAAGCGTCGCGAGCGCGCCAACGTCAGCGAGGTGATGCACCTCATCGGCGACGTGAAGGGTCGCGACTGCATCATCATCGACGACCTGATCGACACGGCCGGCACGCTCACCAACGCCGCTCGCGCGGTGATGGAGAAGGGCGCTCGCCGCGTCGTCGCCTGCGCCACCCACGGCGTCCTGTCGGGGCCGGCGGTTCAGCGCATCGTCGACTCTCCGCTGGAAGAGGTCGTCGTCACCAACTCGATCCCGCTTTCACAAGAAGCCGTGGATTCCGGCAAGATCCGGGTGCTCTCGATCGCACGCCTCCTGGGCGAGGCGATCCGGCGCATCCACAACAGTGATTCGGTCAGCTCGCTCTTCGTGTGACGAGCCTGCCGCGATTGGGAGAATGAAGTCATGGAGCTCATGAAGGTAAAGGCCACGGGCCGCGGAGAAAACGGCAAGGGCGCGGCGCAGCGCCTGCGCAGCCAGGGACAGATCCCGGCGGTCGCCTACGGCAAGCACTTGCCGGCGCGCTCGCTCTCGATCTCGCCTGCCGAGCTCACGTCGGTGCTCAACAGCGAGCGCGGCGTGAACACCGTCGTCGAGATCGACGTCGAGGGTAAGGACAAGATCACGGCGCTCGTCCGCGACTACCAGTACCATCCCGTCACGCGCACGCTGCTGCACGCCGACTTCCAGCAGATCAGCCTGGACGCTCCGGTCGACGTCGACGTCCCGCTCGAGCTCACCGGCAAGGCCGCCGGCATCGTGCTAGGCGGCACCCTGCGTCAGGTCTTCCGGACGCTTCCGGTGCGCTGCCTGCCCACCCAGATCCCGGTCAAGGTCGTCTACGACGTGACCGAGCTCGGTCTCGACGCGCACGTCGCCGCCAAGGACGTGCCGCTGCCCGAGGGTGTGAGCTCGCGCTTGCCGCCCGAGCAGACGGTGATCTCGATCTTCACGGAGAAGGTGCGCGAGGAAGAGGCCGCTCCGGCCGCTGGCGCCGCTCCGGCTGCCGGCGCCGCTCCGGCCGCTGGCGCCGCTCCGGCTGCTGGCGCCGCGCCCGCCGCCGCCGAGAAGAAAGACGACAAGAAGAAGAAGTAGGTCTGATGCTGCTGGTCGTGGGTCTCGGAAACCCGGGACCCCGCTACGCCGCCACGCGGCACAACGCGGGGTTCATGGTGGTCGACGAGCTCGCCAGCCGCGGCGGCCAGAGCTTTCGCCCCAAGTTCAGCGGCGAGCTCTGCGAGGTGAAGCTCGCGGGCGAGCCCGTGCTCTTGCTCAAGCCGCTGACCTTCATGAACGAGTCCGGCCGCAGCGTGCGGGCCGTGGCAAGCTTCTACAAGATCGCCCTGAGCTCTACACTGGTGGTGCACGACGAGCTCGACGTGCCCTTCGGCGAGCTCAGATTGAAACAGGGTGGGGGCGACGCCGGCCACCGTGGCCTGCGCTCGATCACGGCCCATTTGGGCTCCGGAGACTACCTCCGGCTGCGCTTCGGCGTCGGCCGACCGCCCCCTGAGTTTCGGGGTACCCCCGCCGATTTTGTGCTAGAAGCCTTCGCCTCCGCGGAAAAAGCCGAGCTCGCCAAACAAATCGCGAGCGCTGCAGACGCCACGGAGCTCCTCGCCGGACGCGGACTCGCGCCGGCGATGAACACAGTGAATCAGCGTAAGCCGCGCTGATTGACTCCTTGCTCCCGGCACTAGCCGGGGGCCGTAGGCCAGAAGGAGAAGACATGCCCGAGACACAGAGCCCGGCCAAAGCCCGGGAATACGAGACCATCTACATCCTCAAGCCCGACGTTGCGCGCGACGCCCAGGAAAAGATCGCTTCGCGCCTGAACGAGGTGCTCGCTCGCGAGAACGGCAAGCTCACGCTGATCGAGAACTGGGGCCGCCGCCCGCTGGCGTACCCCGTCGCCAAGTGCCGCCGCGGCGTCTACGTCTACCTGAAGTACCTCGGCGGCGGCGCGCTCGTCTCCGAGATCGAGCGCAACCTGCGCCTGGTGGACGACGTCATCAAGTACCAGACGGTGCTGATGAACCCCGACGTCGACGCTGGCAGCGTCACGGTCAACGAAGAGGACGTGAAGTTCGAGGCAGTCGAGCTGCCGACCGAGGAAGAGCCGGAAGAGTCGCTCGAGCGTCGTCTCGGCCTGATCGAGGGCGAGCGCCCGCGTCAGGACGAGTCCGAGATGGACGCTGACGACTACGAGAGCAACGAAGTGATCAACGACGTCCCCGGCACGGAGAACTAGTCATGAAAGAGATGAGCTATGGCGGCGGTGGTAAGTCCGGCGACAAGGAAATGGGCGGCTTCCGCAGCCGCGGCCGGCGACGTGGATGCGCCTTCTGCTCCGACGAGCAGCTGGCGATCGACTACAAGGATCCGCAGTCGCTGAAGTACTTCGTCACCGAGCGCGGCAAGATCGTGCCGCGCCGCATTTCCGGCACCTGCGCCAAGCATCAGCGCGCGGTGCAGCTCGCGGTCAAGCGCGCGCGAAGCATCGCGCTCTTGCCCTTCACCTCGAACGACTGAGGAGGATCCCATGGCGCACCATGTTCAAGTGCTGCTGCAGGCAGACGTCGATAACCTGGGTTCTGGCGGCGAGGTGGTGAAGGTTCGGGCCGGTTACGCTCGTAACTTCCTGCTGCCCCGCGGTCTGGCCCTGCCGGCCACCGAGGGCAACCTGCTTCGCGTCGAAGAGCTGAAGAAGCTTGCGGCCCAGCGCGCTCAGCAAGAGCTCGCCAAGGCGACGGAGGCCGGCAGCAAGATCACGGCGGTCACCGTCAAGATCGAACGCGCCGCCGCCGGCGAGGACGCGAAGATGTACGGTTCCGTGACGGCGAAGGACCTCGAAGAGGCGTTCGCCGCGCAGGGCGTCCAGCTCGATCGCAAGAAGATCCAGCTCAAGGAGCCGCTGCGGCAGTTCGGTCCCTTCGAGGTGCCGCTCAAGCTTCACGCTTCGCACAGCGTGATGCTCAAGGGCGAGGTGGTGAAGAAGGGTACGGCCGTCTGAGCCAGCGCCAGGCAACGAGGCGTTGACAACAGCGCCCCGGCTTGGCTACTAAGAACGCGAAACGCCCCGGGCGCTCACAGAGCTCCCGGGGTTTCGTGTTTTCAGGGCCCTGTTGAAAACCTCTGATCTTGTTCTGTGGAAGGCGGGAACGAGCGGTGGAGATCTCAGCCGTGACATTGTTCGACCGGGCCAGACGTGCGCGACCGGCAGGGAATCGGGAGAATGGCAGCCATGACGGCTGAAGCGCAGACCGGCGGGCGGGTACCGCCCAGCGACCTGGACGCGGAAGGCGCGGTGCTGAGCGCCACGCTGCTCGACTCGGACGCGTTCGATCGCGTGCAGGAGATCCTCAAGCCAGAACATTTCTACGCGGACGCCAACCGTCGCATCTTCGAGGCCATCCTCGAGATCAAGGCCGAGAGCAAGCCGGTGGACATCGTTTCGGTCGCCGCCTGGCTGCGCGACCGCAACCGCCTGGCGCAGATCGGCGGCACGCCCTACCTGGCCCAGCTCAGCGATGCCACGCCGGCCGTGGCCCACGTCGACGCGCACGCCCGCATCATCCGCGAGAAGTGGCGCATGCGGCAGCTCATCGCCACCTGTCAGCGCACGGTGGCCGAGGGCTACTCCGGCACGGAGGACGTGCAGCAGTTCATCGACCAGACCGAGCAGGCGGTGTTCGACATCGCCCGCGTGCCGGAAGCGACGTCGATCGTCTCACTCAAGGACGCCATTCACGGCGCCTTCAAGATCCTGGCAGAAGCGGCGCGACGCGGCGGCGGCATCACCGGCATCGAGACGGGCTTCAGCCAGCTCGACAAGACGTGCGCGGGTCTGCACCCCGGTGATCTCTACATCATCGCCGCTCGTCCCGGCATGGGTAAGACCTCGTTCGTGCTCAACCTCGCCGTCAACGTCGCCCGGCCCAAGCAAACGACGGTGCAGGAGGAGGGCTCGTTCCTGGAGTCGCCCGTCGAGGAGCCGGGACACGGCGTGCTCTTCTGCTCGCTCGAAATGCCGCGCGAGCAGCTGGCCTCGCGTCTGCTCGCCTCCGAGGCGCGCGTCAGTATGGGCAACCTCCGCAGCGGCAAGATCCCGCGCGACGAGTGGAGCAAGCTCACGGACGCCGCCTCGCGCCTCGGGCGCCTGCCGCTCTGGCTCGACGACACACCGGCGCTCACGCTGCTCGATCTGCGAGCCAAGATCCGCCGCCTGCAGGCCGAGCTCAAGCGTGGTGATTCGCCGGTCGCGGCCAAGGGCCTGGGCCTCGTGGCCATCGACTACTTGCAGCTGATGCAGGGGCGCCGCGACGCCGGCAGCCGCGAGCAGGAGATCAGCGAGCTCTCGCGCGGGCTCAAGCAGCTCGCCAAGGAGCTCAGCATCCCAGTGATCGCGCTCAGCCAGTTGAACCGTGCCGTGGAGACGCGCGCCACCAAGGACAAGCGGCCACAGCTCAGCGATCTGCGTGAGTCCGGCGCCATCGAGCAGGACGCCGACACGATCATGTTCATCTATCGCGACGAGTACTACTTCAAAGACAGCCCCGATAAGGGCATGGCGGAGATCATCGTCGCCAAGCAGCGTAACGGCCCGACCGGCAAGGTGATGACCAAGTTCACCTCCGAGTACACGCGCTTCGACAACCTCGCCGCCGAAGAATACAACTTCGACGAATTCGATGATTTCGCGTCGCAAGGACCTTGAGTCGCGAGCGACTCAAGGTCCTTGACGCGAAATCATTAACGTTCGTCGGGGGCGCAGCCCCCGCCCCGCCGAAATGAATTCGGCGGGGCCCCACCCCCAGGTTTCGGGGCCCCAGCACCGCCGGGC
>DATLIL010000144.1:0-7538 GCA_035539475.1 Polyangiaceae bacterium | reverse complement strand
CTTCTGGTACGCCTCGGCTACTGGAGGCGTCAGCGGCGCCGTCTCCTTGGGGCTGATGATCAGCAGATCGATCTTCTGCGCCACGAGCTCCTCGACCTGCGCGCGCTGAGTCAGGGAGTCGTTCTGCGCGTCCTTGAAGATGACCTTGAGATTGTCGTGTGTCTTCGCCGCCCGCTCGATGTCGCCGTTCATCTGCACGCGCCAGGGCTCGCCCAGGTTCGACTGGCTCATGCCGATGACCCAGGGGTTCTCCTTGGTGCCTCGCTTCTCGGCTACCGCCTCGACCGACTTCTTTTGGCAGCCGACCGCCAGACCGAGCAGCAGAATCGCCGTGAACGCAGAACGCATCAGCTCCTCCTAACTGTCCTTCTGCCTTTGAAACAGAACCGCGGCAATGATGATGGCTCCGGTCAGCATCAGGCGGGCCTCGGTCGAGAAGGCGTTCAGGCTGAGGACTTTCTGCAAATAGCCCAGTGTCGCCGCGCCGATCAGCGTCAGACCGACCCCGCCGCGGCCGCCCATCAGGCTGCTACCGCCGAGCACGACCATGGCGATGGCGTCGAGCTCGTAGCCAGTGCCCGTCTCTGGATCGCCGTGAGTCTCCTGCGCTGCCTGGCAGATGCCGGCGATGGCCGCGAACAAGCCCGACAGCGCGTAGGCGAAGACCAGCGTGCGGCGCACTGGAACACCGGCGAGGCGCGCGCCCTCCGCATTGCCGCCGATAGCGTAGAGGTAGCGGCCGACGCGAAGCTCGCTCAGCACGATGTGCGTGACGAGCGCGCAGAGCAGGAACACCACCGTGACCACGGCCACGTTGCCGTCCAGGATGCGGGAGTCGAGCGTACGGAAGAGCTCGGGCTGCTCGATCAACCGCTGCGCGCCGTCGCCGCCAACCACGTAGTTGCTGATCTTCTTGCCGCCAGAGACCTCCTTGGCCAGGCCTCGCGCGAACACCATCATCGCCAGCGTGACGACGAACGCTTGAATCCGACCGAAGGCGACGAGCAGCCCGGAAACGGCGCCACACACCGTACCCGCCACGAGCACCACCGCGACGGCCACGGCTCCCGAATAGCCGAGCGGCATGCTGAACAGCGCGAACAGCACCGCGCACAGGCCGAGCACGCTGCCGACCGAGAGATCGATGCCGGCGCTGACGATGACCACCGTCATGCCGCAAGCCAGGATGCCGAGCACGGCGATCTCGCGCAGGAGTGCGCGGTGCGTGGACCACTCGAAGAAGGCTCCGTCGCGGTTGAAGACGACGCCGAGCAAGAGCACCAGGATGAGCGGCAAGAGCGCGCGCAAGAGCGGAGAACGGAGCAGGGCCTTGGCGTCGATCATGCGGCGTTCATCGCTGCGCGGAGCAACGCGTGGACGTCCGCCGCCCCGCGCTCGAAAATCCCGGCGCTCCTGCCGCGCGATAACACGAGCACGCGGTGGCTGAGCAGGGCGAGCTCCTCGAGCTCCGAGGCGACCCAGATCACGGCCACACCCTCGGCCGCGAGCTCGCGCACGAAACGATAGATGTCGGCCTTGGCAGCGACGTCGACACCTCGCGTCGGTTCGTCGAGCAAGAGGACGCGCGGCTCGGCCAGCAAGCAGCGCGCCAGGGCCAGACGCTGGCGGTTGCCGCCCGAAAGCTCGCCAGCACGACGCCGGCCGAGCGCCGCGCTCAGGGCCAGCCTCTGGGCCACCGGCTCGAGCGCGCCTCTCTCCCGCGTGCGACGCACGAAGCCGAAGCGCGTGAAGCGTCGCAAGCTCGAGAGCGTGGCGTTGTGCACGATGCCGAGATCGCCGAACACGCTGAGCGCGCGATCGCTCGGCAGCAGCACCAGGCCCGCCGCGAGCGCCGCCGCAGGAGTGCTCGCGCTGAGCGGCGCGCCGAAGACCTCGATGCGCCCCGAGTGCCGACCCTTGAAGTCACCGCCGAGAGTGTGCAGTAGCTCCGCGGCGCCCGAGCCCTGCAGCCCTGCCACTCCGAGGATCTCGCCGCGCGCGAGCTCGAACCCGACGTCGGACAGGAGCTTTCGCCCCGGACGGCCTGGATCGTCGAGCGAGAGCTCGTGAACCCGGAGCGCCGGCTCGGATCGCGGAGCTGCCAGCTGCTCCGCCTCACGCGCGAGTGCTCTGCCGCTCATCGCTTGCACGAGCTCAGCCTCGGGCAGGACCTCGCGGAGCTCGCTGCGCACGACACGCCCATCGCGTAGCACGGTGATGCGCCGCGCCAGGCGATAGATCTCCTCCATGCGGTGAGAGATGTAGACGACGCCCTTGCCCGCGCTCTCGAGCTCGGCGATGAGCTCGAACAGACGCTCGGCGTCGGGCTCCGGCAAGGCGCTGGTCGGCTCGTCGAAAATCACCACGCGCGCTTCACGGCCGAGCGCCGCGGCGATGGCCACGAGCTGGCGCGCGGCGAGCGGCAGCGCCTCGAGCGGGCGGCGCGGATCGACGTCGAGGCCGACGCGAGCGAGCAACACCCGAGCGCGCTCGAGCTCGTCGCGCCGCGGCAGCCGCCCGAAGAGCGGGCCGGGCTCGAGCAGCATCAGATTGTCGACCACCGGCAGCGGGCCGACCAGAGGCAGCTCCTGATGAATGGTGGCGATTCCGGCGCGGCGGGCCGACTCGGGCGCGTGCAGCGCGGTGGCGACGCCGCCCACGAGGACCTCGCCGCCGTAGTCGCTGAACACCCCGGACAGCACCCGGATCAGCGTGCTCTTGCCGGCACCGTTGGCCCCCGCCAGGACGTGCACCTCGCCGGGACGCACGTCGAAGCTCACACGGTCGAGCGAGCGCGTCGGGCCGAACCATTTCGACACCTCACGGAGCTCGACCAGCGGCGCGGCTGCCTGCATCCTCGCCGGGACGCTAGCGGCCGTGGCTGCGCGTTACAACTATGGTAGGTGTCGCGCGTGACGAGTATCCCCGAATCGACCTTCCGGAACGCACTTTCCAAGCCTCTCGAGCGCAGTGACTTCCCGCGCCTGGGCAAGAAATACGAGGGCAAGGTGCGCGACAACTACTCGCTGTCCGACGGCCGGCGGGTGATCGTCACGACCGACCGCATCAGCGCCTTCGATCGCGTGCTCGGTACGCTGCCGCTCAAGGGCCAGGTGCTGAATTTTGCCGCGGCCTGGTGGTTCGAAAAGACGCGCCACATCGCGCCGAACCACGTGCTCGCCGTGCCCGACCCCAACGTGCTGATCGGCCGCGAGTGCACGCTGCTGCCCGTCGAAATGGTGATGCGCGCCTACCTCACCGGCACGACGTCGACCAGCATCTGGGTGCACTACCAGAAGGGCGCCCGCGAGTTCTGCGGCCACCGGCTGCCCGACGGCATGCGCAAGCACCAGCGCCTGCCCGAAGCCATCCTCACACCGAGCACCAAGGCCGCGCACGGCGATCACGACGTCTCGGCCTCGCGCGAGGAGATCTTGCGTATCTCGGGCATGGCCGCGGCCGACTTCGATCACGCCGCAGAGCTCGCCAAGGCTCTATTCCGCGAGGGCCAGCGTGTCTGCGCCGAGCGTGGACTGATCCTGGTCGACACCAAGTACGAGTTCGGGCGCAGCAGCGACGGCGAGATCGTCGTGATCGACGAGATCCACACGCCGGACTCGTCGCGCTTCTGGTACGAGCACTCCTACGAGGCGCGCTTCGCGGCGGGGCAGGACCCGGAGAGCTTCGACAAGGAGTACGTGCGCCGCTACCTGGCCGAGCTCGGTTTCACGGGCGACGGACCGCTCCCCCACATCCCGGACGAGATCAAGATCGAGGCCGTTCGTCGCTACATCGAGGCGGTGGAGCGCATCACCGGCGAAACATTCCGCCCCGACCTGGACGAACCCATCGGACGCATTAAAAAGAACCTGGAGCCCATCGTCGGCGCGCAAGCCCTCGAAGGCTGAAACCAGGAGCAGCCACCATGTCGCAGAGCAGCGTGTACATCGTCGGCGCCGCCCGCACGCCGATCGGTTCGTATCTCGGCGCGCTTTCCAGCGTGCCCGCGCCTCGCCTCGGCGCCGCGGCTGCCACGGCTGCGCTCGAGCGCGCCAAGGTGGCGCCCGAGCTCGTGGGCGAGGTCTTCATGGGCAACGTGCTCTCGGCCGGCATCGGTCAGGCCCCGGCGCGCCAAGCCTCCATCTTCGCGGGCGTGCCCAACACCGTGCCCTGCACGACGGTGAACAAGGTCTGCGGCTCCGGGCTGCAAGCCGTCGTGCTCGCCAGCAAGGGCCTCTTGCTGGGCGAGAACGAGATCGCCCTCGCCGGCGGCATGGAGTCGATGTCCAACGTGCCGTACTACCTGCGCGAGGCGCGCAGCGGCTACCGCATGGGCGACGGCAAGCTCGTCGACGGCATGATCTTCGACGGCCTGTGGGATCCCTACAACGACTTTCACATGGGCAAGGCCGGCGAGCTCTGCGCCAAGGAGTTCGGCTTCGATCGCAAGGCGCAGGACACCTTCGCCACCGAGAGCTACCGCCGCGCCCAGCAGGCGATCCAGAGCGGGGCTTTCGCCGCGGAAATCACGCCCGTCGCCGTACCGCAGCGCAAGGGCGACCCGCTCATGGTCAAGGACGACGAAGAGCCGGGCCGTGGCGACCCCGCCAAGTTCGACAAGCTCAAGCCCGCCTTCGACAAGGACGGCACCATCACCGCAGCCAACGCCTCCAGCATCAACGACGGCGCCGCCGCCGTGGTGCTGGCCAGCGAAACCGCCGTGAAGAAGCACGGCCTCACGCCGCTGGCGCGTGTCGTCGGCTGGGGTTCGGCCGCGCAGGCGCCGGAATGGTTCACCACCGCTCCGGCCAAGGCCGTCGAGCTCACGCTCGGCAAGCTGGGCCTGAGCGCCAAGGACATCGATCTCTGGGAGATCAACGAGGCCTTCTCCTGCGTCACCATGGCGTGCACGCGACTCGCCGGCATCGACCCCGAGACGGTCAACGTCCGCGGCGGCGCCGTTGCGCTGGGGCATCCCATCGGCGCCTCCGGCGCGCGCGTGCTCGTCACTCTGCTCGCCGCGCTGCGCGACCTCGGCAAACGTCGCGGCCTGGCCACGCTCTGCATCGGCGGCGGCGAAGCCGTGGCGCTGGTCGTGGAGCGAGTCTAAAGTAGCGGCCATGCTCAGGCCCGTCCCCCGGCGCGATCCGGCCTTCGAGCGCGCCTTCGTCGCCGTGCGCTACTTCCTGGGCGCGCGTGGCGAGCTCGCGCTGCCGCTCGATCCTCCGTCGCCACAGGCCGCGGGGCTAGCGGCGGAGCTCGAGGCTCCCGACCGGCAAAAGCGCGCCGAGGTGCTGGCCAGCGAGCTCGGCCAGGTCGTGCGCGCGCTCGAGGCGCGAACCTTTCGATGAAGCTCGGCTACGGCAAGGTGCGCAAGGCCGCGGAGCTCGGCGCAGTCGAGTCCGACGAGGCACCGACGCGCGAAATCCGGCTGCCCTTGCCGCGCGGCAAGGCGATGGGCCGCGACGTGCTGGCCGCAGCGGATCAGGCCGCGGCGATCGTGGCGCGCGCGGAGGAGCAAGCACGCAAGCTGATCTCCGCAGCGGAGGCGCAAGCCGCGGAGCTTCGCCTGCGAGCCGAGGCCGAGGGCCGAGCCGACGCGGCCGCCACTCTGGCCGCTCGAGCGTTGGCCCTGTCCGCCCGTGAGGCGGCGAGCACGGAGCGCGAGCTCGATCGCCTGGTCGAGGTGGCCCGCATTCTCGCTGAGCGGCTGCTCGGTGAAGCGCTCACGCTCGCACCCGAGCGGATCGTGGCGCTGGCCAGGCAGGCGCTCGCTGAAGCGCGCGGCGCCCGACGCGTCACCATCGTCGCTCACCCGGAGGACGCGGCGCGCCTCGAGCGCTCGCTGGTCGAGCTCGGCCTGCCCCCCGATCTCACGCGCGTCGTCTCGGACCCCCGGCGCCCACTTCACAACCTGCGGCTCGAGACCGACATCGGTACTCTCGACGCCGAGCTCGCACCTCAGCTCGAACGCCTGGCGCTCAAGCTGCGCGAAACACTGGGTCATGGCTGATCTGGCGCCCGAGTCAGCGCGTGATTCGGTGATCGACGAGCCAGGCAGCGGCTGGCGGCTGAACCTCGTCTTGTTCGTGCTGACGGTGATCAGCAGCTTCGGCACGGGCGCTCTGTACTGGGGCACGCTGAAGCTCGACGGGCCGCTCGACATGTTCTTCGTGTTCGTCCGCGTTCTCTTCGACCCCGAGGTGATCGCAGCCGGAGCGCCGCTGGCGGTGCCCCTGCTCAGCATCCTGATCGTGCACGAGCTCGGCCACCTCGTAGCCGCACGCCTGCATCACGTTCCTGCCTCGCTGCCGTACTTCTTGCCCCTGCCGATGCTCAGCCCGTTCGGCACGGCGGGGGCGGTCATCGGCATGAACAACCGCATTCGCTCGCGCAACGCTTTGCTCGACATCGGCGCCGCGGGCCCGATCGCCGGTCTCGTCGTCACCATCCCGGTGCTGGCCTGGGGCCTGGCTCACTCACCGGTCCTCCCGATCGAGCCGGGACCGCACACGGTGGAGGGTCAGAGCATCCTCTACTGGCTGATGAAGTGGCTGGTGCATGGCTTCATTCCCAGCGGTTACGACGTGGTGCTGCACCCCACCGCGCTCGCCGGCTGGGGTGGTCTGCTGATCACGATGCTGAACCTGATGCCCATCGGTCAGCTCGATGGCGGACACGTCGCCTACGCGCTGTTCGGTCCTGCTCAGGACAAGGTCTCGCTCTGGCTGCGGCGCTCGCTCCTGCTCGTGTTCGTCTACAACCTGCTGCGTCTCGGCATTCCGGTGGCGCTCGGGCGCTCGAGCATGGGCTACTGGTTCGTCTTCATGAACTCCGTCAGCTGGCTGCTGCTCTACGGGCTGCTCCAGCTGATGTCTGCTCTCGGCGGACACGAGCATCCGCCTTACGAACCCGGCCCGCTATCCCCCTGGCGCCGCGTGCTTGCCTGGTTCTGCCTCGTTTTGCTGGTCCTTTTGTTCATGCCGACGATCATGACCAACTACCCGTAGGCCGGGGCTTGGACTATCGTCGCCGCTGATGCGCGGTGTGCGTGGGCTGATTTCGGCGCTGGCAATCTCTGCCACGGCGCAAGCCCAGAAACCCGAGCGCACGGGCAGCGAGCTCTACTCACTCTCATGGGTGCGAGGCGAAGGCGCAGACGGCTGCCCGGCGCGCAACGAGCTCTCGCGCGAGGTCACGCTGCGGCTCGGTCGCAATCCGTTCGACGACGCGGCGTCGCTGTCGATCGAGATCCGCGTGGAGCGGCTCGGCGAAGGCTTCGAGAGTCGCATTCACGTGCGCGACGAACGGGGCCAGGTGATCGGACGCCGCGCGCTGTCTCAGCAGGAACCGGAGTGTCACGCACTGTTCTCGGCGACAGCGCTGGCAGTCGCGCTCCTGATCGATCCCGACGCCGCGTCGCGCGAGCCGCAGCCGGTTGCCAGCCTTCAAGGCACTCCGGAGCCGGCGCCTCCAGTCGCTGTCGCTCCTGCGCCGCCGCCCCAGCCAGCTCCGGCGCCCGTGTCCCCACCACCAGC